>NZ_JAOQJE010000001.1:76640-146486 GCF_025567315.1 Agathobaculum ammoniilyticum | reverse complement strand
TTATTCCATTCTTCCAGAGAAGCGGCATCGGCTGGCAACTGCTCCAATATTCGGGCCAGCCGCACCCGCTGCCATTTGTCCAGATAGCGCAGATCAGATAAATACATGCAGTCCGCTTGAATAGAAAGAGCGTCCACAAGCGGTATTTCAAAGGTCATCGTTCCATCACCTCGCTTTCGTTCCATCCCACAGTCAAAGCCTCCGTTTCCAGTAGCCGGTCATAGGCTTGCTCGATCAGAAGTTCCAAACTGGCTCGGATGCCCTCTTGTGTGGCAACGCACAGTTTCCGCAGGCACCGGGGATTGCATTTTTCCGGCGATACCCGCGCGTCACGGGACAAGGACTGGAGACGGACATTGATATTCCCCCTGTCCATCAGTTTGCCATACCGGGTACAGAACACCGGGCCGCTCCCGATCCCCCGCTCCCCAGCATAGGCCAGCAGCTCCGCCCGCAGGCAGGGAGGGACGCGCAGCCGCTGTGGAGCAAATACCCAGCCCTCCCGCACGGCCTCCACGGTCACACTGGCCAAGGCATGAAGCGGCAGATCCATTGTGCCGAACATCAGCACCAGCAGATAGGTCTGGCGTTTGCCCAGCAGCTTTGCCGTCTGGAGCAGCCGGAGATATTCGTTCCGGGTCAGCTCCGGCAAAAGTGTTCCCTCGTTTAAGGGAAGCTGCCCCGCTTGTAGGTCCCGCCGCCCGGCAAACTCCAAAAGGCTGTTGACGGTGGCGGTGCAGCTATTCACGGTGCCGGGGGAATAACCCTGATCCAATAACTCGGACTGCCAGTTGGAAAGAAAGGTGGGGGTCAGATTGCTGTCCTCCGGCAGACTTTTCCGCAGCTTGGAGAGGTTGCGGCGGTAGACGCTGATGGTATCTTTTGCCCGCCCATGCTCCCGCAGGTTTTCCAGGAACCGCAGCTCCAGCTCGTCCGTCAGGCACAGGCCGGGCCTATGGTCGCGTTCTGTATTTTCGGAAAGGCCAGACCTTTCCTGTATCTTTTCCGCTGGCATACCCATTACCTCTCAGCAGTCAGAATTAACATTCCGCACACAGCTTTAGTGCTCATGTGTCCATTGGAAAGGCCAAACACAAAAAATAAGCGTCCCCTGCTCCCGTGAAAGGAGAGCGGGGGACGCACGAAACCAGGCCGCAAAAAAATCTTCTTTTTGCGGCTGGCTTTTTCACGCCCAAAAGTTAGGAACTTCCTTGCTTTTCAAGGACAGGAATGATATAATTATTTTGCATATGTAGTCCCGCAGGTAGAAAAATCGTTTTGTTTGGGGCGGAATGTTAACTCCGCCTACGACACCAGCCCCAAGCGGTCAAGCTGGCGCTGGTGCTCCGCGCCGGAGGTCAGGAGATAGATACGGGTCGTTTCAATGGAGCTGTGCCCCAGCACGTCCGCCAGCTTTGCAATATCCCGGTAGGCCCGGTAGTAGGCCGTGGCGAACAGATGCCGGAGATTATGGGGGAACACCCTGGACGGCTCCACCCCCGCCCTGACGCACAGCCGTTTCATTTCCGCCCATATCTGCCGCCTTGAAAGACTTTTGCCGTTTCCCGTGAGAAAAATCTCGCCGGAAGCGGTTTTGTTTTTCTTGGCGTATTTCAAGAGCTTCCGTGCCAGCTTGGTGGGAATGAGGATCACCCGGACTTTCCCTTTCAGGGAGATTTCCGCCCGGCCCCGCTGAACGGCTTCCACGGTGAGATAGCGAACCTCGGACACCCGGACGCCGGTAGCGCAGATCGTCTCCATCACCAGCGCCAGCCGTTCCTTGCCCAGCTCCCGCGCCGTGGCGATTAGCCGCTCATAGTCTGGGCGGGTGAGTTCGCGGGCCGGGTCACGGAACAGCCGCCGCTGTACCTTGACGAACCGCGCCCGGCAGCCCTCCCAGCCGAGAAAACGGAACAGGCCGTTGAGCGCGGACAAGGCCGCGTTCACCGTGGAGGGAGCGCGGCGCTCCGCCAGCAGCCGATCCTTCCAGCCGGTCACGGCCTCCCTGGTAACGGCCTCCCCATCCAGCCAGAGTGAGAAAGCCCGCACATCCCGCAGATATTTTTCCAGCGTGGCCGGGGTCCGTTCCTCCTGCTTCAAATAGCGGCCATAGGCCGCGATCCGCTCCGCCGTCAATTTGAAATATTCCATTTCGTAGCCTCCTGTCTGCAAAGTATGAAATTATTTTACCTTGCAGGCTGGCCGCTATGCGGACAAACTTCCAGGAAGCGCAAACCCTTGATTTTCAAGGCTTTTTCAGGGGTGCGCACTACCGGCAAGCAATGCAAGTGTGAATACACACTCACATTTCCTGCCGTCTGCTTGTTGAGGGCAGCGCCCCCAAGCCCCTTCTGAACACAGAATTTCATTCTGTGGCTGCGCGTTCTGCGAACGCTTTTTTTATCTGTACCCGGTGCCCCGTTTCGGAGCATAGGGTGTCGTGAAACGCGACATCCTATGGTACTTTTAGGGTGTCCTAAAATGGGGCACCTTCCTGGAAGATGGGGTGGTAAAATACCACCCCAGTTTTTTCGTTCCGCGACGGTGGCGACGATCGCAACGGTGCTGGGAGTACCCCTCAAAACACCGTCGCGACCGTTGCGAGCGTCGCGCTTTGCTCGATTACTTCAAACGCGGGTGCTTCCACCACCATGTAGGTCAGCCGGATACGCCGTCCGGCGTGCTTGGTTTTGTTCTCGTACTTCACCTGATGCTCTTCCAGCAACCGTCTGGCATTCACATTCAGATGTTTGATGAGCCGGTTTATCGCCATATCCGTTTGAATCGCCTAGGCCAGCTCGGTGGGACTGCCTTCCTCCATTCGCGGTTCGCGGAGGATACAATCTTCGCCACGGCTTCCAGCACAGGGTCAGGAGACTGCTTCCAAAGCTCATTCTCTGCATGGTCGGAGACCCCAAACCAGGCGCTCTTGGTCTTTGCTCAGATACAGCCGCTGATCCGGCTGGTCTCTGCCCACCACCTCAAGAGTAGCCTTGCTATCTGTCCGCTTTTCCTTCTGCATCAAGAGTGCCCCATCCGCACAGCCCAGCAAGCCGGTTGTACCAGAAATCATCTCAAAGCTGTCTCCAGCAGGCTGCTTTCTGGTGCGGTGGACAATCAGGACACAGACGCCATATCGGTCGGCAAATTGTTTCAGCTTGCCGATTACCTCATAGTCGCTGGAGTAGCTGTAACTGTCGCTCACCGCTTCCCTGACTTTTTGCAGGGTATCCACGATAATCAGCTTGGTATCGCTGTGTTCCAGAGCGAACTTTTCCAGCTGTTCATCCAGGCCACCGCCAATCATTTTAGCGGGTGGCGAAGTGGAGGGAGCTTGTCCCCTCTACGCCGAACATACGAAACATCCGGCGTTGCAAGCGGCTCTCGTCATCTTCCAGAGCAAGATAGAGGACAGTTCCCTGATGGGGCTTGTAGCCCACAAGTTCTGTCCAGTGCTGACATAGTAGGCGATTTGGGCCACCAGGAAGGACTTGCCGATTTTGGGTGCTTCGGCAAGGATATATGCTCCAGTATAGAGCAGGTTTTCAATCACTGCGGACTTTATCTCAAACACATTGTCCATCAGCTCATCCAGGGTTACAGTGTGCAGGTAAGCTGGGTCGCTCATACGGCGCATCTTCCGATAAAGTTCCTCCAAATCTCTTTCGGAAGAATTGCTTTTTTCCTCTGGGTCTGGTATAGTGAACTTAGAATTTGTAGAGATTGACTGACCACATCATCTGCGCCAACAGATGAGCCATGGGCAGTCATTTTCTTTTTTCATCGGTCATAGGCAAAGTCCTCCTGCATTCCGTTCATAATAGTTGCGATCATCTGGATAGTGTCCAGCAGATCATCATTCACGCCCTCCCCGGCCTCGATCCGGCGCAGCTCGTCCAACACAGCGGCCAGCTGATCCCGCAGCGCTTTATAGACCCTGGGGTTACCCTAGACCACCACATTCCGGCAAAGCAGTCGTCGGATGATGTAATCCTGTTTAGTCAAGCCGGTGAGCTTCACCAGTGCTTCCAGATGGAGGTCTTCCTCCGCTGATACCCTGAACACCACTGTCTTGTTTCTCCAGCGGTTGTGGTTGTCATAGTTCTTCTTGGACATTTTCTTACGCTCCTTTCTCGTTTTTTAGTGAATCCAGCTTGTCGGCCATTTCTACCTGACGGGTGGGGAAAAGATGGGCGTAGTGGTAGATGATGTCGATACTCTCATGCCCCACACGCTCCGCGATGGCCAGGGTGGTAAAGCCCATGTCAATCAACAAACTGATGTAGCTATGTCTCAAATCGTGGATGCGAATGCGTTTTACTCCGGTTTGCTTACAACCACAATCCATTTCCCGGTGGAGATAGCTTTTGCTGATGGGAAACATCCGGCTCCACGCCGTAGAACTGCTTGAGGTAGTCCTGCAACTCGTCACAGAGGAACTGGGGCATCTGGATCACCCGGTTGCTCTTGGGCGTCTTGGGAGTGGTGATGACATCCTGCTTGTTGATCCGCTGGTACGACTTGTTGATGGTGAGGGTGCGCTTCTCAAAGTCGAAATCCGCCGGGGGTAAGGCCAACAGTTCTCCCTCCCAGACACCGCACCAGTACAGAACTTCAAAGGCGTAAAAGGACAGCGGCTTATCCATCATGGCCTCGGAAAACTTAGTGTACTCCTCCCGGGTCCAGAACAGCATCTCCTTTCGTTCTTCTGCCCCATGTTGTCCGCCTGCCGGGCCGGGTTGATATTCAAGCCGTAAAACCGTGCAGCATGATTGAAAATGGCGCTGAGCTGATTGTGAACGGTCTTAAGGTAGGTTTTGGACAGAGGTTTGCGTGACAGTCCCGCATTTCCCGAATCTCGTTCTGCCAGCGCATAATGTCCTTGGCAGTGATCTCCGACAGCTTCCGCTTGGCAAAGTAGGGCAGAATCTTCTTTTTGATGATACTCTCCTTGGTGAGCCAGGTGTTGAGCTTCAGCTTGGGCTTAATATCCCTTTCATAGAGAGCAACGAAGCTCTCAAAGGTCATGTTCACATCGGCCTGCTTTTCCATCAGGAACTCCCGTTCCCATTCCAGCGCCTCCCGCTTGGTGACAAAGCCCCTTTTGAGATTCTGCTGGCGCTCACTCTTCCAGTCGGTGTAGCGGAACTGTACATACCAGGTTCCGTTGTCCTTGTTCTTAAACGCTGCCATAATTACTCCCCCTTTCTCGCCGTCTCGGTTCTCGTGCCGTAAAACTTCTCGTGGAAGAGTTTGCGGTCGATCCGCCCGGAAATCGTGATGCAGCCGTTTTTCGCCAGTTCCTCATTCATCTGCCGGATAAGCTTTTAGGCGTATGGAACGGATACCCCCAGTTCCTCGGCCACTTCATTGACGCGCATAAAAATCTGGTTTACCATAATAAATACCTTCCTTTCCTTAGTGTTGGTGACTGCTGTCTGCGGTTATTGCGTTCCATAAATGCCTCCTTGCCAATGTCCGCCTCTTTTCTCTGATTTGAAACTAGAAATCTGGCGGGTCATTTAATATGCTATGGTATCTAAGCGTATTCGCTTAGTGCTCTTATGGCACTATACATATACGCTTAGTTCAAGCCTTTTTGAGAAAGTATTATTAAATAAATTTGCTTAGATTATCTTGACAACGCTAAGCAAATATGCTATGTTTCTTATAAGAATAACCATAGATGTGAGCTAAATATATGGCGATTGGTGAACGAATTCACTTTTTCCGTCTCCTGCGGGGGATGACACAGAAATATCTCGGTATGGCGCTAAGCTTCCCGGAGAAGTCTGCCGATGTGCGCCTTGCACAGTACGAAACAGGATCAAGAACCCCAAAGGCAGACCTGACCGCTGCCCTGGCTGAGGTACTGGATATCTCACCCCATGCGCTTTCTGTCCCTGACATAGACTCCTATGTAGGGCTGATGCACACGCTGTTTACCCTGGAGGACAACTATGGACTCAAGATCAGCGAGATGGATGGAGAAATCTGCCTGAAAGTCGATGTGCGAAAGAACAAGGACGCCGCCCGGCTGCACGAAATGCTCTGTTCTTGGCAGCAGGCCGCTGCCATGTTGGAGGCAGGTGAGATCTCCAAAGAGGATTACGACAAGTGGCGCTACCACTACCCGGAGTTTGACAAGGCTCAGACCTATGTGAAGGTGCCGCCCCAGGATCTCGCTTGACCATCTCACTTATAGGCCATGAGAGGGGCCGTTTGTTGCACAGGACAATAATAAAAAGAAAGCTAACTGACTAATCAAAATCAGTTAGCTCTCTTTTTATGAATAATGAAAAAATGTTGCCAAATCGTTGCCACAGAGGGCATCACGCCTTAGAAAACCCAGTCATTCCGGGCTTTTTCAGACCTCTGAAATCATTCCCACTCAATCGTTGCTGGAGGCTTGGACGTAATATCATACACAATCCGGTTGATATGGCCGACCTCGTTTACAATCCGCACACTCACACGGTCGAGTACCTCATACGGAATCCGCGCCCAATCGGCTGTCATAAAGTCGGTGGTAGTCACCGAGCGCAGCGCGACCGTATAATCATACGTCCGTCCGTCGCCCATCACGCCGACCGAACGCATATTGGTCAATACTGCAAAATACTGGTTCATCGTATGCTCCAAACCAGCCTTTGCAACCTCATCGCGAAAAATAAAGTCTGCCTCACGCAGAATATCCAGTTTCTCCCTGGTGATCTCACCAATGACGCGAATCGCAAGGCCCGGGCCTGGGAACGGCTGGCGCATGACCAAGTATTCCGGCAAATCAAGCTCGCGGCCAAGCTGGCGCACTTCATCCTTAAACAGCAGGCGCAGCGGCTCTATGATCTCCTTGAAGTCCACGAAATCCGGCAGGCCGCCGACGTTGTGGTGGCTCTTGATGACCGCCGCGTCACCCGCACCGGATTCAATCACGTCTGGGTAAATCGTTCCTTGGACCAGATAATCGACCTTGCCGATTTTTTTGCCTTCCTCCTCGAAAACGCGGATAAATTCCTCACCGATGATCTTGCGCTTTGTTTCCGGATCGGAAATACCGGCCAGCTTGTCCAGGAAACGCTTCTCCGCATCCACACGGATAAAGTTGATGTCCCATTTCGCAAACGCGGCCTCGACTTCGTCTCCTTCATCCTTACGCATAAGGCCATGGTCGACAAAAACACATGTCAACTGATTTCCGACCGCTTCGGCCAGCAAAGCTGCCGCAACGGAGGAATCCACGCCGCCGGACAGCGCCAGCAGGACCTTGCCATCGCCGACCTTTTCCCGAATCGACTTGATCGACGAATTCTTATAGTCCTCCATCGTCCAGTCGCCTTTGGCGCCGCACACCTCATAAAGGAAATTTTTCAGCATCAACGTACCGTTTTCTGTGTGATTGACCTCCGGAT
Organism: Agathobaculum ammoniilyticum; assembly: GCF_025567315.1. Lineage (NCBI taxonomy): Bacteria > Bacillati > Bacillota > Clostridia > Eubacteriales > Butyricicoccaceae > Agathobaculum > Agathobaculum ammoniilyticum. The sequence goes on along the minus strand of NZ_JAOQJE010000001.1, from coordinate 139,077 downwards.
GGTACTGCACGCCGTAAAAGCCGCGCGCCTCATCCGCGATCGCTGCTGTCGGACACATTTCGGTATGTGCGACAAGCGAAAAGCCCTCCGGTACTTTCGCCATGTAGTCGCCGTGGCTCATCCAGGATATTCCCTGCTCCGGAAGCCCCTTGAACAGCTTGCAGCCCGTATTATAAAATGTATCCGTTTTTCCATATTCGCGCGCTGTATCCTCCTGCGCGGCAGTTACCTCGCCCCCCAGCGTATGCGCCATAAGCTGGCAACCGTAGCAAATCCCTAAAACCGGAATGCCCAACTCAAAAAGCGCCGGATCGCACTTCGGAGATTTTTCATCATAAACGCTGTTCGGTCCACCGGTAAATATGATGCCGATTGGATGCATCGCCCTGATCTCCTCAAGCGGGGTTTTGTAGGGCTTGACCTCACAATATACATGATGTTCACGCACGCGCCGCGCGATCAACTGGTTATACTGCCCGCCGAAGTCCAGCACCAGAACAAGCTGATGGTTTTCCATTCTCATTCTCCTTTCCCTGTTCCTGTATTCCTTATATAAAAATTATGCCACAAAGCACGAATTTCGGCAAGCATTTTCCCCCTATTTCCTGCCTTTCGGCAAGATTATGGTTTCGCTTGCAAATATTCCGGAAAATTTATGCATAAAGCCCTTCAAAGCGGTGCATACTGCGGGATGCAGAACATTCTGGAAAGGGTGTATGATTTTATGGATCGAAAATTATTGATCGCTGTACTGCTGCTGCCCGCCACAGTACTCTTTTCCGGCGTGGCGCTTGCAGCCGGCCTGACATCGGAAACGCCGGCTGCGGGCGTCCCTGCAGCCTATGCCGTCGAGGCAGAGACTTGCGTAGAGATACCGATTGAGGTAGAGCTGACCGCTGCGGATTCTGATAATGATATTGTTCTGTACCAGCTTACCGAACAGCCTCGTCTCGGCACTGCATCGATCGAAGGAAATATTCTATCTTATTCCCCTGCGAAAAAAGCGGGCAAGGATAAATTTTCCTATACGGTTGTCGATGCCAATGGGAATACGGCGGAGCCTGCCGACGTTACGATCACAGTGAAAAAGAACCGCGCTGGACTCACCTATTCCGACATGACGGGAAATCCCGCGCATTATGCCGCAATCTGCCTGTCGGAAAATGGTATTATGACCGGCGAAAATATTGGCGGCTGTTCCTTCTTCCGTCCTGCCCAGACCGTGACGCGCAGCGAATTCATCACTATGGCAACCGCGGTCGCCAAGCTTCCGGTTGAACCGACCCAGCAGACCGACTTTGCCGACGACCGTGGCCTCTCTCTATGGGCAAAGCCCTTTGTGAGTACAGCCGCCGCAAATGGGCTGGTCAGCGGATACCAGACCGCCGGCGGCCTGGCCGAGATACGGGGACAGAACCCCATCACATTGGCGGAAGCAAGCGTTGTGATTCGAAATCTTCTGGGAGAGGCGCTCGACGGCGCGGAATATGTTATCGCCCCCGAGCATACCGCAGAAATGGACTGGGCGCAAAGCGCGGTCAGCAGCATGTCTCGGTTGGACGTGCTCTCCCCTCTTGCTTCGATGCTGGACAGCGGCGAACCGATTACCCGGCAGGTCGCCTGTGAAATGTTATACCGCGCAATGTTGCTGATGGAAAATTAAAGGAGGGGCGCTATGCGCCCCTCCTTTCAGGTATCACTTTTTTCAAAGTCGCGGTACAGCAGGCTCGGCTGAATCCCCGTATTGTTCTGATATTTTCCACTGGTATACGGATCATACTCTCCATCGATATCGTGATAATAAATCTGACAGATCTCCACATTAGGATAAATCCGAATCGGCTGCACGCAGAATATCTCCAATGTCCAGTAACCCGCAAACCCCACGTCTCCAAAACCAGCGGTAACATGGATGAACAGACCCAAGCGTCCGGTCGACGACCGTCCCTCCAGCATGGGGATATACCGGTCTGTCACCGTATATTCGTTTGTGCGCCCCAGGTACAGGCGGTTGGGCTGTAAGAGCAGGCCTTCCTCCGGTATCTCGATACGGTGCGCCGTATTCGGGGTTTTCATGTCAAGTACATCGTTATCATAAACAAGCAGCTCGTTCGCCAGCGACAGGTTATAGCTGTTCGGATTGACCCGCTTTGGATCGAATGGCTCGATAATAATTTCCTTGCCGATATGCTTTACAATCTCCTTACCGGACAGAATCATATACTTCCCTCTTTCCGCATTCACAATATACCTTAGCCGATATCTCAAATGAAGGTACGGCAATCCATATAGGATCTTATCAAACCACATCCTGCTTCTCCATTTTTACTCGATGCGGAGTCTTTCCACCGCCGCCTCATCCGGCGTGACGTAGGCTGTTTGGTACACATGATAGATCACCATACCCGGCTTGGCCCCCGCCGGCTTTTTGACCTGCCGTACCGGCGTGTAATCTACTGGCACAAGCGAGGACTGCCGCGCTTTGGAATGGTACGCCGCGATCATGGCCGCTTCCGTCATAGCCCGATCGGTTGGTTCGCGCCCATCGGCCACCAGAATCACATGCGAGCCGTGAATCTTCTGTGTGTGGAACCAGATATCGCTTTTAAACGCAGTCTTCAGCGTCAACAGATCGTTTTGCAGGTTGTTTTTTCCCGCGAAGATATCAAAACCGTCGCTCGAGCGATAATGGAACGGCTTTGCGGCCACCGGCTTCACGCGTTGCTTTTTGTTGCGCGCCTGCTTGCTGGACAGGACGCCCGCCTGTGTCAGCTCCTCCCGCAGCTGAGCAAGGTCCCGTTCACTCTCCGCCTCACCCAGCGCGACCAGCACGCTTTCCAGATAATCCAGATCTGCACGGCCCTGTGCGAGCTGCTGCGTCAGCACTTCCTCCGCAGTCTTGGCTTTGTTGTACAGCTTGAAATACTTCTGCGCGTTTTGCTGCGGCGTCAATCGGACATCCAAAGCGACCTCCACCTCGGGACAGGCCTCGTCGTAATAGTCCACGACCACCGCCTTGTTCATCCCCTTTTCAAGCTGGTACAGGTTTGCCGTGATTAGGTCACCCAGCCGTTTATACTGTTCGCGGTTTTGCGTCGCGTCCAGCTCCTTTTGCTGCGCAGCCAGCTTTCTTGCCAAGCGGTCGCGCGCGTTGACGACGGCCTTATGCAAATCGGCCGAGCGCCGCGCCATGCGCTCCGCTTTCCCTTTTTTCTCAAAAAACGCGGCCAGCAGGTCCGAGAAGCTTTGCTCCTGCGATACTGTCATCAGGCCTTCATATTGCGTGATTGGCAGAAAGGAAAAGTCAAAAACCGCATGATCCTCTGTCTTCGTAAGCAAGAACGGCTTCCACCGTTTTTCTGTGAGATAGCTTTTCAAGTCCTCAAACACCTGCGCCAGACGAAGCTGCTCCTCTGCGGTCAGTTTGCCGACCGGCTTCGCGGTGTCTCCCGTCGCCCGATAGGATAGCTCGCGGCACAGCAGCGGCGAAAATCCAAGCAGTTGGCTGAGCAGATACCGGTCAAGCCCCATCTCTCCATCCGCGGATTGCAGGGAGGCCGACAGCCCCACTCCCGACAGAGCAAAGGGGTCATGCTTCTCCTGCGCCGGCGGCAACCTGTAAAACAGGCCGGGCAATACCTGCCGCTTACCGGAAAGGTCTCCGTCCACGCGGCGCATCGCGTCAATGATACGGTTATCCTCCCCGCACAGGATGACGTTGGAGTGCTTCCCCATCAACTCGCAGATCAGATGTTTTTTGCAGGCCACCCCCATTTCGTCTGTCGTATCCAGTTCGATAGTCAGCATCCGTTCCACAGCCGGCTGTACGACTGCCGCAATTTTTGCCCCCTGCACATGCTTGCGCAGGAGCATGCAGAACATGGGCGGCGCCGCCGGATTCTCCCGCGCGACGTCAATAAAATGCACCCGCGGCGCGCCGGCGGCGGTCGACACCAGCAAGCGCCTTGCGCCGCCCTGGCCTCTCGTCTGCAGCACGATCTCATCCCGATCGGGCTGGTACACCTTTTCCACACGGCAGCCCGCGAGCACATGATTCAATTCTTCCGTTACTGCCCCAAGGCAGATAGCATCTAATGGCATGATCGATCTTCCTTATACAAATTGGATGCAGTCCGCGTGCCGCTCGGAAACGCTGACGCGCAACGCGGGGAACGCCCCGCCTATCTGCTCCGCGAACGCCGCTGTCACCGGATTTTCGGTTGAGAAATGACCCGCGTCCGCAAGCGTCAGCCCAAGCGTCTGCGCGCGCTGCATCAGGTCGTAGCTGCAGTCTCCGATCACGAATGCGTCCGCCCCCTTTGCGATTGCAAAATCCATCATTTTGCCACAGGCTCCGCCGCCGACCGCCACCCGACGGATCGGCCGGCCGCCATCACAAAAGCGAACGCCGCACGCACGCAGACACTCTTTGACATAAAGCGCGAACTCCCGCGGCCCCATTTCCTTTGGCAGGTCGCCAACACGTCCCAGCATCCCGTTTTCCCCCGCTTCCAGATTCCCCACGTTGGTGAGGAACAGCGCAGCGGCCAGGGCGTCGTTAACGCCTCCCTGCGCACAGTCCGCGTTGGTGTGCATACAAACGAGGGCAATCTCATGCCGGATCGCGGCACGCAGGATACGTCCAGTCGCATCGTCCTCGGTTATCCGACTGATCGAGGTAAAGATCACCGGATGATGCGCGACGATCATCTGTGCGCCGCGTTCCGTCGCCTCCGCAACGACCTGTTCGGTAATATCGAGAGAGCAAAGCACATTGGTCACTTCGCGCGCCCGATCCCCACAAAGCAGCCCCACATTATCCCAGCTTTCCGCCAGCGCGGGCGGCGCCAGCCCTTCCAGCAGCGTTACAATATCCTGAACCGTAATCATGCCAATTCCTCCCATGCCTGTTTGATCACGCGAACGATTTCACGCTGTCCGTCAAGGACGGCGCGGTCAACCGCGCTTCCGCTTTGCATACCCTCCAGCGCGCGTATTTCCCGCTGAAGCAGCTTTTCCAGATAGTCGCGCGCACCCGCCGCCTGCAGCAGCGCCGGAGAAAACGCGCAGCTGGAAAGCGGGACCACGCGCACTGGTCCACCGCCGCGCACGGAAAGCACAACATAATACCGGCGTTCCTCCCGACAGACCGTTTCACACTCGATCATATAGCCATGCGCCCAAAACCACTGCCGAAGCTCATAGACCATCGTCATTGGCTGTAAAAGCAGCAGATGCTCGCCATCTCCCGTCCACGGCGCGGCCGCCAGGATATCTGCAATCGTCTGGCCTCCCATGCCGGCGATGCTGACCGTGTCGCACTCCTCCGGCCGCACGGCCTCCAGCCCCGCCGCAAGGCGCAGCGGCAGCGCCACACCATGCTCCGCGGCATTACGGGCCGCATGATCCAGCGGCCCCTGCCGGATATCCGACCCGATCGCGGCGGCGACACGTCCGGAAAGCAGCAGAGAAACCGGCAGTTTTCCATGATCCGTTCCGATATCTGCCAGCCGCGCCCCACGAGGGATCAGCGCTGCGATGCAGGCCAAGCGGGGCGTTAAAATCATCCGTTCCATTTCTCACCTAAAAAATGGGCCGGCATGCTTTGCCGGCCCTTGTCTTTCATCCTTATTCGCCCAGGAATGCGTTGAGCTTGGCAACCAGTTCGTCCGCATTGGTGCCATGCACCATGCAGGCCTCCTCAATGCTTTCGCCCTGCGATGCCGGGCAGCCCAAGCAATGCATACCGATTTCCATAAAGAACTTTGCCGTTTCCAGATTGCGGTTCAGCACCTCGCCAATCGTGGTCTTTTTCGTGATAGCCGCCATGATGGACCTCCTGTTTGTTTTTTGTTGTCTTTAGTATACCGCAAAAATATACAAATTTCAATCACCTTATCGCGTTTTATCAGAAATCAACAAAAAAATACGCGCCCTTTTTACCATAAACGCCCCCTGCCGACCGCGCGGCCGTTTTCTCCTTTCCAACCATCCGTCACCGCAGCGGCCCGTCCCCTGAGCTGCTCTTCGTAAAACCAAAAAATGTCCGGCGTTAGCCGGACATTTTCCGTTCACTTATCAGCCCTGCTCGCGCATTTTGGCGAAGCATTCGCTGCAATATACCGGACGGTCGGACTTGGGTTCGAACGGAACACGAGCCTCTCCGCCGCAAGCAGCACAGGTAGCGGTGAAATATTCGCGCGGGCCACGAGCCGCGTTCTTTCGGGCGTCACGGCAGGCCTTGCAGCGCTGCGGCTCGTTCTGGAAACCGCGCTCTGCATAGAATTCCTGCTCGCCGGCAGTAAACACAAATTCCTGACCGCATTCCTTGCATACTAAAGTCTTGTCTTCGTACATGGTTTTTACCTCTCTTTGATACCGTTCCCTCGGGAACCTGAAATTTATGCGTACAGGCCGCATGCCTGCAATCGCCTATTGGGGTTTGATATTTGCCGATTTCCGCTTGATGCGCTGGATGGCATTATCCACAGACTTGATCGGTTTACGCAGCGTTTTGGACATTTCCTCAAACGACAGGCCATCCAAAAACAATGTTAAAACCTTTGCCTCGAATTCAGACAGAAGCGAGTAGAGCCGACGGACCAGTTCTTCCCTCTCCTCATTGCCGATCACCAGCGATTCAGGGTCACCAATCGGTGCCGTAACCCGGGTGTGCGATTCCGCAAGGTCTTCAAACAGAGGTCGATCGATTGACATGGAACGATTGAGCGGGTCGTGCTTCATTGCGGCGGCAGACCGCACCGCGGAAAAAATTTTCCGCATAACGCAGATCTTCGCAAACGCGCTGAACGGCACGCCTTTTCCTTCATCATATTCGCGGATCGCTTTCATCAAACCGAGCATCCCCTCCTGAAGCAGATCCTCTTCATCCGCACCCACTAAAAAATACGGGCGCGCACAGGTCTTTACCAGTCTGGAATACCTTTTTACCAAAGCTTCCGCCGCATCGCCGCCGCCCTGCTGCGCCAGCCGGCACAACGCTTCATCGGATAACGGCTGCAATGGAATATTTTCTATACCGTGTCTCATGTCAAGATTTATTATATGCGAAAAAAAAGATAATGTCAAGGAATTTTTGTGAAAACTACTGTTTTGATGGCAAAAACAGATTTATTTTTTTGTGCCGATTGAACAATAAACAATATTTTTCATTATTCGACAGTCACCGACTTGGCGAGATTGCGCGGTTTATCCACGTCGCAGTTGCGCTCCACCGCAATATAGTATGCCAAAAGCTGCATGGGAATAATCGAAAGAGACGCGGAAAATTCATAAAGACATTTCGGCAGCCGGATAATATGCTGACAGACCGATTCATCCCCTGTGAAGTCGTCCGTGGTGACTAATACGACGACCGCGCCGCGGGAAACTACCTCTCGGATGTTGGAGACGGTTTTTTCAAACAGCGCAGGCTGCGTTGCCAACGCCACCACCAGTGTCCCCTCCTCGATCAGCGAGATCGTACCGTGTTTGAGCTCTCCCGCCGCATATGCCTCGGAATGGATATACGATATTTCCTTGAGCTTGAGCGAGGCCTCGAGCGCCGCAGCATAGTCCAGGCCGCGCCCCAGGAAAAACACGCTCGGCCGGTTGGCGTACCGCGTGGAGATGCGCTGCATATCCTGCTGGCTTTCCAACGCTTTCTCAATGCAGGCCGGCAAGCGCTGCAGCTCGGCGCAAAGCGCGCGCTCATCCCCGATCGAGATCAGGCCCCTCGTGCGTGCGATTTTCACGGAGATCAGGTACAGGGCGGAAAGCTGTGAGGAATATGCTTTTGTGGTCGCAACCGATATCTCCGGCCCCGCCCAGGTATACAGCACTCCGTCCGCCTCGCGCGCGATGGTCGAGGATACCACATTGACGATCGCGACCGTGAACGCGCCCGCCTGCTTGGCCAGCCGCATCGCCGCCAGCGTATCGGCGGTTTCGCCCGACTGGCTGATTACGATGCAGAGATCCTTTTTCCCGATGATCGGGTTTTCATACCGGAACTCACTGGCTACCTCCGCCGTACAGTGGATGCGGCACATTGCCTCGATCACACGTTTGCCGACCATGCCCGCGTGCAAGGCGGAACCGCAGCCTACGATATGAATATTTTCGATTTCGCGCAGCCGTTCATCGGTCAGGCCGTTTTCCTCAAATACAACAGCATTGTTCTGAATTCGCGGGTTGACTGTATCCGCGACCGCTTTCGGCTGCTCCATGATCTCTTTCAGCATGAAATGCTGGTAGCCGCCCTTTTCCGCGGCCGACATATCCCAAGTGACAGTTTGGACCGCTTTCTCCACTACGTCGCCGAACTCGTTCATCACAGCCACGCTGTCCGGCCGGATAATCGCCACCTCATTGTCGTCCAGAATGATGTAATCGCGGGTCCGGCCGATAATCGCCGTGAGATCCGAGGCAATCATATTTTCCCCTTGGCCGAGCCCGATAATCAGCGGGTTATCCCGCCGCGCGGCGACGATCTCCTCCGGATTGTCCATAGAAACCACGCCCAGTGCGTAGGAGCCGCGGATGCGCTGTACTGCGGCGAGCACGGTCTTCGCCAAGTCCTCCTGCTTGCCGGTATGCAGGTAGTCGACCAGGTGCGCGACGGTCTCCGTATCCGTCTCGGAACAGAACGTGTACCCATGCGCCTCCAGTCGCTCCCGCAGTTCCTTATAGTTTTCTATGATCCCGTTATGGACGACCGCGACCTTGCCCTGACCGTCCCGACCGCCCAGATGGGGATGGGAATTGCGGTCGGACGGCTCCCCATGCGTCGCCCAGCGGGTATGGCCGATGCCGCAGGTGCAGGACAAGCCGCCCTCGGACTGGATTTTCTCTTCCAGGCTCGCGATGCGGCCCTGTGTTTTCACAACACGCAGGCCGTCCCGCGTAAAGGCGGCGATGCCGGCGGAATCATACCCACGGTACTCGAGGCTGTATAATCCCTTAATCAGAATGGGCAGCGCGTTTTCGCGGCCCGTAAATCCAACGATTCCACACATAAGAATAAATTCCTCCAATAGAAAGGATGGCAGTTTTTTAATTTTGGGTATAAAAATAGTGCGTTATGCAGAATCTGCTCTGTCCGCGCAGTCGCCCGCGCGATTTAACAGTCTGCTCACGACCAACCCACTCATGGCCGAAGGGCATCCGCCGAAAACTTCGATTAACCCTTCCCTCGTCAACTGCGATACCGGCTGCATCGCAGTTCTGGCGCTTGACTTGCTATTCTGTTGTACCGCTGCTTTTCACCCCTCTCTTTCACAAAACAAGGTGGATGCGAAAACCACATCCACCTTATGTTGGCTCTTTCTTATTATACGACAGACTCTATCACTTTGGCAACCCTTTTTGCCAAAGTATCGACCTGATTGCTGTCCTTTCCTTCGACCATAACGCGCACCAAAGCCTCTGTACCGGAGGGACGTACCAAAATCCGGCCGTTTTCCCCCAGAGCCGCGCCCGCCTCGTCGATCGAAGCCTTGACCTCCGGCAGCTCCTGCAGGGCGGCCTTTTTATCATTCGGCACCTTGACGTTAATCATGACCTGCGGCCACGGCACGACCTCCGCGGCGATCTCCGAGCATTTTTTGCCACTGCTTTTCAGAATGGACATGAACTGCAGCGCGGTCAGCTCCCCATCTCCGGTTGAGGCATATTCCAGGAAGATAACATGGCCGGACTGCTCGCCGCCAAGGATATATCCCTTGTTCAACATCATTTCCAGCACATACCGGTCTCCCACATTGGAGCATTCGATCCGCATGTCGTTTTTTTGAGCATAGGCGTGCAGACCCATGTTGGACAGCACGGTGGCGACAAACGCCCCACCGCGCAGCTTGCCTTCCTTTTTCATATGGGCGGCGCATACGGCCATGATGCGGTCCCCGTCCAGCTCCTCGCCAGTTTCGTCCACGATCAGGCAGCGGTCCGCGTCGCCATCGAACGCGACGCCCAAATCAAAGCTGCCTTTCCGGACGCGCTCCTTGAGCTGTTCCAGATGAGTCGAGCCGCAGCCCGCGTTGATATTGATTCCATCCGGCTCGTAAAACCGTATCTCCGCCCTGCACTCGACCAAACGCATCAACCGCTCGACCGTGGTAGAGGATGCGCCGTTTGCGCAGTCCACCGCGACGTGCAGGCCGGACAAGTCGCCCTTGATCGTTTCCGCAAGGTGGTCGGTGTACTCCACCACCGGATCGATCGCACTTTTCAGCACGCGGCCCAGCTTTTCATGGGTCATTTTGGGGATGGATTCAAAGTCGTCGATCAGGTCTTCGATTTTGGCCTCAGTTTCGTCCGGCAGCTTGTAGCCGTTGCCCGCAAATATCTTGATGCCGTTATATTCAAACGAGTTATGGCTTGCCGAGATCACGATGCCGGCATCCGCTTTATGCTTGATCGTCAAAAAAGCTACTGCCGGTGTTGGGATAACGCCCAGCAGCTCCACATCCGCGCCGACTGAGCAGATGCCCGCCACCAGCGCGTTTTCCAGCATATCCGAGGAGATGCGCGTATCCTTGCCGATCAGCAGCTTGGCTTTTCCGCTGTGGGTCGCTTCCTGCGTCAGCACAAACGCCGCCGCCGCGCCGATTTTGAATGCAAGCAGCGCGTCCAGTTCGGAATTTGCCACACCGCGGACACCGTCCGTCCCAAAATATCTACCCAATATCAAACACCTAACTTTCTTATTGATAACAGCGCCGTCACAGCATTTGCTGCCCGTCCGCCGGTTCCATATTCATGTGCCGATAAGCCTGCATCGTTACACACCGCCCGCGCGGCGTGCGGCTGAGAAAGCCGATCTGCATCAGATACGGCTCGTATACATCCTCCAATGTAATGGCTTCTTCACCAATGGTCGCGGCCAGCGTTTCCAGTCCGACCGGACCGCCGCCGTAATTGAGCATGATGCTTTTGAGCATGCGCCGGTCAACCGCGTCCAGCCCCAACTCATCGATCTCCTGCGCGCGCAGCGCCATGTCCGCGCTGGCCTTGTCGATCGTGCCCGTGCCGCGCACCTGCGCGAAATCGCGCACACGGCGCAGCAGGCGGTTGGCAATACGCGGCGTGCCGCGGCTGCGGCGCGCGATTTCCAAAGCGCCCTCGTGCTCGCACGGCACATTCAGTATGCTTGCCGAGCGTTCCACGATATGACAAAGCTCCTCCGCGGAATAAAGTTCCAAACGGAGCATCACGCCGAAGCGGTCACGCAGCGGGCTGGTCATCTGTCCGGCGCGCGTCGTCGCCCCGATCAGGGTGAAACGCGGCAGGTCGAGCCGGATTGAACGCGCGGAAGGCCCCTTGCCAATAATGATATCGAGCGCGTAGTCCTCCATCGCCGGGTAGAGGATCTCTTCGACCGCACGGTCTAAACGGTGGATCTCATCGATAAACAAAATATCATTTTCCGAAAGGTTTGTCAATAAAGCCGCCAAATCTCCTGCTTTTTCGATCGCAGGGCCGCTGGTGACGCGGATATTGACCCCCATCTCATTTGCAATAATGCCGGCCAGCGTGGTTTTTCCCAAGCCCGGCGGGCCGTACAGCAGGGTATGGTCCAGCGCCTCTCCCCGCTGCTTTGCAGCTTCGATGTAAACACCGAGGTTTTCCTTTACCTTTGCCTGGCCGACATAATCCGCCATGGATTTCGGCCGCAGGGAATTTTCGGTTTCATCCTCCGCCAACTGCCTGGTGGAAATAATGCGTTCATCGTCGGCCATGCCGCCGGAAAATTCAATGCTCAAAGCGACACCCCTTTACTGTTTGACCAGCTTTTTCAGGCATTGGCGGATGATCTCCTCCGCTTCCATCTGCGCGGCGTCCATCCCCTCCATCGCCTGAAGCGCTTCCGTTTGGCTGTACCCAAGCACCATGAGCGCCGCAACAGCCTCCTGCGTATGGTTGACCCCGCCGGACGCCGCGGCCATGGCAACAGGCGATACGCTGGACGCAGTCTCCAACTGTTCCTTGCTCATCTTGTCCCGCAGCTCCAAAACAATGCGCTGCGCGATTTTTTTGCCGATGCCTGGCGCCTGCATCAGCATTTTTTCATCCCCTGTGATGATGGACAGCGCAAGCCGGTCCGGCGGCGCGACCGACAGAATGGAAAGAGCGGCTTTCGGCCCCACGCCGGATACGCCGATCATCATTTCGAAGCAGGACTGCTCCTCCTCGTCAATAAACCCGTATAATTCAAAAATATCCTCGCGGACATTCAGATATGTCAACAAACGCGCGCGGGCGCCGATTTTCAGCTTGCCGATCGTGTTCTGCGAAGCGTGACATGCATATCCCACACCGCCGCAGTCGATTACGGCAAGCCCTTGCTTGAGCAGCGCGACCGTACCCTCTACATAATAAAACATCAAATACCCTCATACCGTATTGCATTTCTGGAATGGCCGTGGCAGATCGCAAGCGCGAGCGCATCCGCCGCGTCATCCGGCCGCGGAAGCTTTGTCAGATGCAGGATGCTTTTCGTCATTTCCATCATCTGCTTTTTTTCTGCGTTGCCATAGCCGACCACCGCCATTTTGACCTGGTTCGGCGTATACGAAACCGGATGCAGGCCCTTTTGGGCGAGCGCAAGCAGGATCACGCCTCTTGCCTGCGCGACCTGGATGCCGGTCGTAATGTTTTTGGAGAAAAACAGCTCTTCAATCGCAACCTCGTCCGGATGAAACGTATCGACCAACGTGCTGATATCCTCATAAATCTCACACAGACGCAGATGCATCGGCATGCCGGCCTTTGTTGTTGCCGCGCCGTACTGCACGGGCGTGAACTTGAAGTTTTCAAACCGCACGACCCCATAGCCGATCGTACCGTAGCCAGGGTCGATACCAAGAATCGTCATAGCTGCAAACCTCTGCCCTCTCAACCCAAATATTGTACCACGAAACCGCTTTTCGCGCAACCATACCCGTGAAAAAAGAGCGGTCCCGCCGCTCTTCCTCCACTTTCACGATTTGGCATTGCTGATACGCTCAGCCGCGAGCAAAATACCGGCTTTGCCTGAAGCGTAGGTCAGGCCGCCCTGTAAATAGCACACATACGGCTCCCGCATCGGAGCATCCGCCGACAATTCAATGGAAGCGCCCTGCACGAAAGCGCCCGCCGCCATGATGACCGGATCGTCATAGCCCGGCATGGCCCACGGCTCCGGTGTCACAAAGGAATCGACCGGCGCGCCCGCCTGAATCCCTTCGCAGAACCGGCGCAGCGGCTCCGGCGCGCCGAACGCAATCGTCTGGATGATGTCATACCGCGTCTCTTCCGCTTTCGGGCTGACCTCGTATCCCATCAGCTCCATGACCTTGGCGCAGAAAATGGCCGTTTTCAGCGCTTGCGCCGTGATATGCGGCGCCATGAACAGCCCCTGATACAGCAAACGGTTCTGTCCTATGGTGCAGCCGCACTCCCCGCCGATGCCGGGCGCGGTCAGCTTATAGGAGGCATTCTCCACCAGATCCGAGCGGCCTGCGATGTAACCGCCGGTGGGCGCAAGACCCCCGCCCGGGTTTTTAATCAGCGAACCCGCAATCAGATCCGCGCCAACCTGGGTCGGCTCAGTCTCCTCCACAAATTCGCCGTAGCAGTTATCCACCATAATCGCGGCTTCGGAGCCTGCGGCACGCACCGTCCGGCAGATTTCTCCGATCTCCTCGCAGGACAGCGTTTTACGTACGGCATAGCCGCGGCTGCGCTGGATGAACACTAGTTTGACCGCTTGGTCTCGCACGGCTGCGGCAATCGCTGGCAGATCGGGCGCGCCGTCCTTGAGGTCCACCTGCTTGTAACCGATACCATAGTGCTTCATGCTGCCGCAGTAATCCCCGGTGATTGTGTTTTGCAGCGTGTCATACGCCGGACCGGTGACTGAAAGCACCGTGTCCCCTGTTTTGACTGCGGAAAACATCGCGCAGGAAAGCGCGTGCGTGCCGTTGACAAAGCCGATGCGCACCAGCGCGGCCTCCGTCCCGAAGATATCGGCATAAATGCGGTCCAGGGTGTCACGCCCGTGATCGTCATATCCATAGCCGGTCGTGCCGGCAAAAAGGTTATCCGACACGCGGTTTTTCGTAAACGCCGCCAGCACCTTTTCCGTATTCCGGTCGCAGATCTCTTCGATACGAGAAAAGCACGGCATGATTTCGCGCTCAGCCTGACGGCCGAGCGCGCGTATTTCTTCCGATATTGGTAAATATTCAGACATTTTCAGTGATTCTCTCCCAACGCCGAGCGCCCATCCGGCAAATCAAAAACCTGGTCCTCCGGCGCTTCGGTTTTCAGTTCGCTGACCGTCACCTGACGGACCAGCGTATCGCCGCTGTAAAACGACGCTGCTTTCAGCAGGCCGGAGGCTGCTGATATGTAATATACACAGCGGTAGCCTCCCTGCTCAAATTCCACACGGATACACGGCTCATAGTCCATGTCCTGCCGCCCCGCATCCAAAAGCCGCACCTCTTCCCCCAATACGTCCTCGTAGGTGGGCAGCATGGCAGCCGCGTCGTCCGTAAAATCGCCCCAGTTTCCCTCATAAGCGCTGGAAGCACCGTTCTCCCAGGCATAAACAGTATCGCCCCTGCGCAGCAGGGTACTTTCCACGCTCCCCGACGCCTGCAGGGTATCAGTCCGCACCACGCCATCCTTGACATATTGGCGGCAGGACAGCGTGGACGAACCGCCCGCATAGTACAGCGTATTTTGTATGCTGCAGCTATAGGCGGTCGGACGTACCAAGGACGCAACGACCTTTTGCGCATTCACAGGGCCGATCTCGATATCCGCGACGCTCTGCGCAGTCAGCATCTGGCTTCCCGAGCTGACGACCGGCGCGTTTTGCGTACCATCGGACAACACGATGCCGGTATCCCGTTCATGCAGCAGGCCGGAAGCAAACAGATATGCCAGCGCCAGCAGAGCGACAAATACGCCGGCGCCAATGGCCGCAATCAGAGGGGCGGACAGCTTTTTCTTCATTTTCACGGTGTAAACGGCGCGGGGCCGCCTTCCCGCAGGCCGAAATAATGCTCAATCGCCTGTACGATGCGTTCAGAGGTCTGGCCGTCGCCATATGGGTTGACCGCATGCGCCATTGCTCCATAAGCCTGCGCGTCGTCCAGCAGCTCGCGCGCCAGACGGACGATGTTCTCCTGCTCCACCCCAGCCAGCTTGACTGTGCCGGCCTCGATAGCCTCGGGCCGCTCGGTTTCGCGGCGCAGCACCAGCACCGGCTTGCCAAGACTGGGGGCCTCTTCCTGCAGGCCTCCGGAATCCGTCATAATTAGATAGCAGCGTGCCATCAGGTTGTGCATCTCATCCACCGCGAGCGGATGGATCAGATGGACGCGGTCGTTCCCACCCAGAAACTTCTCCGCCGTTTCACGCACATACGGACTGAGGTGAACCGGATACACGAAATGCACATCCGGATAGGCCTCCGACAGCGCGGCGATCGCGCGACAGATATTTTCCATCGGCTCGCCATAATTCTCCCGCCGGTGCGCGGTGACCAGCACCACGCGGTTATTCTGAAAATCAAGCGTTTTCAGCTGCTCGTCGCGGAAAGCAAAATCCGGCCGGACCGTCATGTGGATCGCATCGACGACGGTATTGCCGACCACCGAAACCCCATCCGTGATGCTTTCGCGCGCCAGATTATCCCGATTGCGCGGGGTCGGCGCAAAATGCAGCGTCGCGATCTGGCCGGTCAGCTTGCGGTTCATCTCCTCCGGGAACGGAGAGTACTTGTCATAGGTGCGCAGGCCGGCCTCTACATGCCCGACCGGTATTTTATGATAAAACGCGGCAAGCGCGCCTGCGAACGTCGTCGAGGTGTCTCCATGCACCAGCACCATATCGGGCTGCGCCTGCTCGAACACATCATCCAACCCATGCAGGCTTTTCTCTGTAATCAGTGCCAGCGTCTGCCGCGGCTGCATGATGTTAAGGTCATAATCCGGCTTGATCTGAAAAATATCCAGCACCTGATCCAGCATCTCGCGGTGCTGCGCGGTGACGCAGACGATCGGCTCGGTATGGGCATTCTTTTTCAGTGCATGCACCAGCGGCGCCATTTTGATCGCCTCCGGCCGCGTGCCGAACACAGTCATCACTTTAATTTTGTTCATCGTCTGTTTTCTCCTTTTGTGCGTCCCCATCATCCCTGTCTTCTGCCTCTGGGGTTCCATCGTGCGGATGCCTGCCCCAGTGTTCCGCGCCGTAGATGACGCATGCGCCGACGATAATTGCGACCAATACCGCCAGCAGCAGGATAATGGCCTTTACTTCCCCCGACGAGGTCAATACGACCGCTGTCAGGCCAAGGGTCGCGCTGATCGCGTACAGGATCGCGACCGCCTGCTTCTGGTTAAAGCCCATATCGATCAGCTTGTGATGGACATGGCCGCGGTCCGGACTCATCGGGCTGCGCCCCGCCGCCACGCGGCGGATGATCGCATTGGCCGTGTCAAAAATCGGCAGCCCCAGTATCAGGAACGGAACAGCGAACGAAATGACCGCATAAAATTTGAACAGGCCCATGATGGATACCGTTGCCAGCATATAACCAAGGAAGGTCGAGCCAGTATCCCCCATAAATATCTTTGCGGGGTTCAGGTTATACGGCATAAAGCCGACGCATGCGCCTGCGAGCGCCGCCATTGTGACAGCGATCATCATGTTCTCCGTCAGCAACGCGACCGCCAGCATGGTGATCGCAGCAATGGATGAAACGCCGACCGCCAGTCCGTCCAGGCCGTCGATCAGGTTCACGGCGTTGGTAATGCCTACAATCCAGAGGATCGTCACCGGAATTGCAAAAATCCCCAAGTGGAAGTACGCTTCGTCGGAAAACGGGTTCAAATTGGTGAACAGCTTGATCTGCAGATCCCCTACGCATACAGGTATCGCCGCCGCGACAATCTGCACAACGAATTTGAGCTTTGCGCCAAGCGCCAGGACATCGTCAAAAATGCCCAGCGAAACAATGATGATCGCTCCCAGCAGTACGCACAGCATGGTTTTGTCCAGTTGTCCGAAAATCAGAATCGAGCAGAGGAAGCCGCCGAAAATGGCCAACCCGCCCAGCCGCGGTATGGGTTCCTTGTGCATGCGGCGGTTATCCTTGGGAACGTCGATCGCGCCGACCTTGTGCGCGAACTTTTTGACCGGCGGCGTAAAGAAATACGACAGCACGCCCGCCGCGGCAAACGCGGCGACAACCATACCGATCACGATATATTCAGGCATTTTTTGTTCCTCTCAAAAGCAGATGTTCAGCGCTTGACAAACCCCAGCTTCCGGTAAACCTTGTCCAGCGTTTTCCGCGCCAGGTAGGACGCTTTCTGCGCGCCCTCGGTATATACCTGCTGCAGGTAATCCTTGTTGCGCAGCAGATCCTCCGTCTTTTCGCGGATTGGGCGCAGCAGCTCGACGACCACCTCGCCCACCGCCGGCTTGAACTCCCCATAGCCCTTGCCCGCAAATTCCGCTTCCGCCTCGGCAACCGTCTTGCCAGTCGCAAGCGCGTAAATCTGCAGCAGGTTGGAAATGCCGGGCTTGCCCTGCGGGTCCATGACGATGCGGGCGTCCGAATCGGTCACCGCGCGCTTGAACTTGCGCATGATCACATCCGGCTGATCCATCAGCAGGATATACCCGTTTTCATTTTCATCCGACTTGCTCATTTTCTTTTCCGGATCGGACAGGCTCATGATCTTCGCGCCCTCGCCCGCCTTCGGATAGCGTCCCTCCGGAATCGTGAAAGTATCCGGAAAAACCCCGTTAAAGCGGTTTGCAATATCGCGGCAGATCTCGATATGCTGACTCTGGTCCACGCCGACCGGCACAATATTGGTCTGGTACAGCAGGATGTCCGCCGCCATCAAAACCGGATAGGTAAACAGGCCGACATTCACATTATCCGAATGCTTGGCGGACTTATCTTTGAACTGCGTCATGCGGGAAGCCTCTCCAAACATGGTAAAGCAGTTGAGCACCCAAGCCAGCTCGGCGTGCGCCGGCACATGGCTCTGGATAAACAGGACGCTCTTTTCCGGATCAAGGCCACAGGCGATATACTGCGCAAGCACCTCCAACGTCTGGCGCCGCAGCGCTGCCGGATCCTGACGCACCGTGATCGCATGCATGTCAACCACGCAGTAGATGCAGTTATAATCCTCCTGCAGCAGCGGAAAGTTGCGGATCGCGCCCAGGTAATTGCCCAGCGTCAGTTTGCCGGACGGCTGGACACCAGAAAAAATGGTTTGCTTCTGATTTTCGCTCATATAGAAAACTTCCCTTACAAATTAGAATTTACTTTGTGACAGGTTTGTGCTAAAAGGCTATACTCGATTGTAATAATATCATATTTTGCCCACTTTTGCAATGTGTTTTCGCGCATTTGCGGAATATTGACAGCAGCAGGGGCCGCGGGGTATGATAATAGCAGGAAAAAGAGAGGCGGCGATCCAATGGCAAACTATGTATTGGCACTCGATCAGGGGACAACCAGCTCGCGCGCAATTTTATTCGACAACGAACAAAACATCCTTTCCATCCGGCAGCACGAACTGTCACAGCACTATCCCCGCGAGGGCTGGGTCGAGGAGGACCCCATGGAAATCTGGTCAACGCAATACGCCGCTATGCTGGAGGCTCTCGCTGCGGCAGACGTTTCTCCCGCTGATGTTTCCGCGATCGGCATCACCAATCAGCGCGAAACAACGATCCTGTGGGACAAGGCCACCGGCCGTCCTGTCTATAACGCAATTGTATGGCAGTGCCGGCGTACCGCCGATATTGTGGACAGCCTCGTGCGGCAGGGGCTGACCGATCACATACGCAATACGACCGGACTCGTGCTGGACGCTTATTTTTCCGGAACAAAAATCAAGTGGATTCTGGACCATGTCGAAGGCGCGCGGGAAAAAGCCGCGCGCGGCGAGATTCTGTTCGGCACGGTGGATTCCTGGCTGGTATGGAAGCTGACCGGCGGGAAAGCGCATATCACTGACATGACCAACGCCGCCCGCACCATGATCTTTGATATCCATAAGCTGGACTGGGACGACACCCTGCTCCGTGCACTCGACATCCCGCGCGCCATGCTGCCGCGCGTGTGCTCCTCCAGCGAAATTTACGGCTATGTCTCCCTTCCCTGCGGCGACGTGCCGATCGCCGGCATTGCAGGCGACCAGCAGGCTGCGCTGTTTGGCCAGACCTGCTTTGACGCGGGGGATGCGAAAAACACTTACGGGACAGGCTGCTTTCTGCTGATGAATACAGGGGAACAGGTTTGCGAAAGCAAAAACGGCCTGCTAACCACAATCGGCATCCATATTGCGGGAAAAACCCAGTATGCTCTGGAGGGCAGCGTATTTATCGGCGGCGCGGTGATCCAATGGCTGCGCGATGAAATGCGCTTTTTCTCCGAAAGCCGCGATGCGGAATACTACGCCAAGAAGGTGCCGGATACCGGCGGCGTATACCTTGTTCCCGCGTTCACCGGCCTCGGCGCGCCGCATTGGGACATGTACGCGCGTGGCTGCCTGATCGGCCTGACGCGCGGCACCAGCCGTGAGCATATTATCCGCGCCGCGCAGGAATCCATCGCTTATCAGGTTAACGACCTGCTTGACGCAATGGCGCGCGATACCGGCGTCCCTCTCGCCTCCCTTTCTGTTGACGGCGGCGCGAGCAGGGACAGTTTCCTGATGCAGTTCCAGGCGGATATCTCGAACTGTACCATCCGGCGGCCGGTCATCCGTGAAACGACCGCGCTCGGCGCATGCTATCTGGCTGGGCTTGCTACCGGTGTTTGGAAAGACCGGCAGGAACTGAAACGGCTCTGGCGCTGTGACACGCTGTATGCCCCCCATATGGAGACGCAGGAGCGCGTCCGGTTGCTGGACGGCTGGAATAAAGCGGTGAGCCGGAGTCTGGACTGGGCGCCGCACAACTGAATCGAGACAAACGAAAAGGAACGGCCTAATTCGGCCGTTCCTTTTTCTTTCTGAGAATCGCGTATTCACTCACTGGGAATGGGAACGCAAACTGCACTTTCATCTGTGGGACATTGAAAAGCGCCAGCGCTTCCCCCTCTTCATTTACCGCGTTTTCCGCGCGGAACACATGCGGTTCCCTGCCGGGCTGCAGCAGCTCCAGCTCCTCCCCTCGGAAAAAGCGGTTTTTCAGCGCAAACACCGCCTGTCCGTCCGCACCGCAGCAGACTGGCATCCCTACGACCTCGTAATCGCGGATATACTGGCTGTCGCCATAATGCTGGCCGTTCTCCCCACTTCCGAAGTAAAAGCCGGTGTAATATTCCCGATGGCTTACTTTATTGACCTCCTCCGTGCAGAACTCCGGCAGCACGAATGTCTCCGGAGAGGCGCGGTACGCGTCGATCGCCGCGCGGTAAGCCCCGGTCACGCAGGCGGCGTAGTAAGCCGTTTTGTTGCGTCCCTCGATCTTAAATGAATCCACCCCCGCGCGGATCAGCTCTGGAATATGCCCGATCATGCACATATCCTTGGAGTTATACAGATAGGTGCCGCGCGCGTCCTCCTCGACCGGAAAATATTCCCCCGGCCGTTTTTCCTCCATCAGCGCGTAATTCCACCGGCACGGCTGCGCGCACGCGCCGCGGTTGGCGTCCCGCCCTGTCATATATTGCGAAATCAGGCAGCGGCCCGAATAGGATATACACATCGCGCCATGGACAAACGCTTCGATTTCCAGCGTTTTAGGGGTCTTTTCCCGTATTTCCGCGATCTCGTCCAAGGAAAGCTCACGCGCCAGCACAATCCGCTCTGCCCCAAGATCCGCCCAGAAATTCGCCGCCTCATGGTTCAGGATGCTGGTCTGGGTGCTGATATGCAGCGGCACATGAGGCGCGTATTTCCGTGCCAGCCGAAGCACGCCCACGTCCGCCACGATCAGCGCGTCCGCTCCCGCATCCTCCAACAGCTCCAGATAGGATGGAAGGGCGAGCAGGTCGCGGTTGGAGGGCATGATATTAACCGTTACATAGCACTTGACGTGCCTCCCATGCGCATAAGCGATGCCGGAACGAAGCGCTTCTTCGTCAAAATTGGCGGCAGCGGCCCGCATGCCGAATTGCTGTCCGGCGCAATACACGGCGTCCGCTCCATACGCAATGGCAAAGCGCAGCTTTTCCATATCCCCTGCCGGCGCGAGCAGCTCCGGCCGCTTATTCACCGCTTCCCTCCGCGCTGGCGGCCGCAGCCTGCGCCGCGTTGGAGGCGGCGATATTCGCCTCATGCTCCGCATAGCTGTTGGCAAACAGATGGCTGCCATCCGGCATGGCGACATAGTAGAAATAGTTATGCTGCTCGGGATGGCTTGCCGCGTACAGCGAAGCGTAGCCGGGATTGCAGATCGGTCCGGGGGGCAAGCCCTGCTTGGTATACAGGTTATATGGCGTATCGGACTGCAGATCCTCCTCGCTCAGCTTTCCGCTCGTCCGTCCCAAGCCATACAGCACCGAGGCGTCCACCTGCAGGTAGGGGAACGAATCCGGATTGTTCAGACGGTTATAAATAACACCCGCGATCGTCGCGCGCTCCCCGTCCTGCTGCGCCTCGCGTTCGATCAGGGACGCAACCGTTACGATATCGTGCATCGACATGCCAAGGTTCTCGGCCCCTGCCTGGATCTCATCGTCATACTTTTCATCAAAGTTGTTGAGCATCTTGTTGAGACTGGAAACGACCGTGGAGTTCCCCTTGTATATCTCATAGGTGTCGGGGAATAGATACCCCTCCAGCCAGCCCTGCTTCGCCGGCTTTTCCTCCTGTAAAAACTCATGCTTGAACTCGTAATCGTTGAGCGCTTCGTCGATCGCTTCCTCCGTGCAGACGTGCTCATCAAGCAACAGCTGCTTGATCTGCATGGTCGAATAGCCTTCCGGCACGGTTATCTGGATCGTCTCCGTGCTGGTGGAATTTGCCAGCGTGTCGATGATCTGCCCGTAATCCATATTGGGATTGAGCGCGTAGGCGCCGGCCAAAACGCTCTCGTTATCCCCTTTCAGACGGACATACAGCTTGAAAATCGTGCCGTAATTAATCACGCCCTCATCGTCAAGCTGTTTGGCAAGGGAGAGAACGTCCGTATTCTCCGCAACGGTTATTTCTTTTACCGCGTCGTCCTTGACAAACGCAAACACGTCGTTTGCAACAAAAATCGCCACCAGCGACAGGACGATCGAAATGCCCAGCACGGCGATTACATACACAACCGTGCCCGCACACCCGCTGTTCTTGCGCCGCCTGCTCCGGCGGCGCGTTTGCTGTACCGGTTGGGTTTGCTGATTCTCCATGTTTTCCATGTTTTCACCTCATCCATTTCTCAAGGTTTTTTCAGATCCAGTGCAGCACTACTTTGACGAGAAACGCCACGATAAAAGCTATAACACCGGGATTGCGCACGAGCAGGAACAGGTCGTACAGCCCCGCACCCTTTTCCAGGTGCGGGATATACCCCTTTGCCAGCAGTCCTTCCGCCCCGCGCAGCGTCAGATACAAAAACAGCAGCAATACGATCGCATTGATCGCCGCGAAATGATTCCAAATGCCAAAGGCGGCATAAGTATCCGTGATCCAAAGGACAAAAACATAATACAGATTATTGACCGCGTGCGCAAGCACGGCCGGCCAAACGCTTCCGAACGCATACGTCAGATACGCATAGGCGATACCCGCCAGCAGCGGGCCGAAAAAATTCATCAGGCTGCCGTGCAGCATCGCAAACGCAAAGCCGCTGAACACCAGGCACGCGCCGGTGCCGACGCTTTGCTCCTGCGCGGCCATCAGCGCGCCGCGCAGATACATCTCCTCCACGGTCGCGCTCAGCGCTACGATCACCAGCAGCTTCCCTGGCAGCGTCATGCCGGTCTGCGGTGTGTCCAGCGCGGTTGCAGTCAGATCCGCTCCGGCAAGGCCGGCGATCTGGTATATCAGCAGGTTCAGAAAAAGCGACAGCACCGCCACCGTTACGCCGAGCTTAACCGTTACGCCGAGCGCCCCTTTGGGGAGCCGCCTGGGCCGCAGGCGCTGGCGGACCGCCTTCTGGTCGCGCAGAGAGACGACCGCCAAAACCATCGGCAGCAGAAAAGCCGCTGCCTCCGACAGCGCGGTCAGCGGCGCGCCGCCGCCGAGCCGTCCTGCCAGCCGCCCCATGCCGGTCAGCAGGCAAAAGCACAGAAACAATGACAGGCCGGGCAGCAGCGCGATCTTATTGTTTTTCATCCGTGTGCAGCACCCGCCTTTCGGTAAAAATCCAGCCGCAGCGCTGATCGAACGCCGTGCGCGGCAACCGTTCCAACAAACGCCCCTCCGCGCACAAGGCAGCCCGAATGGCCGGCGTCCGTATCATAAAGCGGTCGTAATATCCGCCGCCGTAGCCCAGGCGGTACCCCGCACGGTCGCAGGCCAGCGCCGGTGCGACAATCAGGTCGATACGCTCCGGCGGCACCTCCCGCGCAGACGCATCCGGCTCCAGAATGCCGAAGCGTCCCGTCCGCAGGCTGTCCAACGACGCGATATGGTACGCCCGCATCTCCCCCGCGCGGAGGCAGCGCGGCACGCAAACGTTTTTCCCCTCGGCAAGCGCCTGACGCAGGATACCATGCGTATCGATCTCATCCGGCGTGGATACATAACAGAACACGCATTGTGCGCGGGCAAAAACCGTACTGGCCAGCAGCCGCTCGGAGATACTCCGATCGGCCGCGGCTTTTTCCGCCCGCGGCTGCTCCATCCGCTGCTTCAGGAAAAAGCGGCGTAGCTCCGGTTTATTTTCCAAACGCATACAGCGCGGAATCCGCCACACGGCGGGCCTCCGCTTCACCGCAGAGCGCGGAGACGAGCGTACAGGCAAAATCCAACGCGCCGCCCACGCCGCACGCCGTGATGATTTTTCCATCCCGCACACAGGTCTGCCGAACTGCGGTCGCACCTTTCATTCCATCCTCCATGCCGGGGTAGCAGGTCGCCCTGCGCCCCTGCAGCAGCCCCATGCCGCCCAGAATGACCGAGGGCGCGGCGCAGATCGCCGCGACGAATTTGCCATCGTCATAGCACTTCCGCACGGCATCCGTCACACGCTTGTCCGCATACAGGTTGGCCGTACCCGGCATTCCGCCCGGCAGTATCACCGCTTCCGCCGCATCCCAATCCGCTTCGTCCATGGAAAGCTCGGTTTCCACGCCGATACCGTGAGAACCGTGTACGATTTTACCGGTCACGCCCACCAGCTTTACCTCCACACTCGAACGGCGCAGGAGATCGACCGGCGACAGCGCTTCCAGTTCTTCAAAGCCTTCTGCCAGCAACACATATACCATTGTTGTCACACACCTTTCAATTGAGCATTAAATTCATATAGCCGCAGGAAACCGCCCTGGGCACATGCCATTTGATACAGCCCAGGGCCGTTTCCCGACCGCATGCCGTATAGGTGAACGCATCTTTCCGCAATACCTCCAGCAAGCCCTGCTCCCGCTCCGGCGTCATGCCGAATGCTTCCTGTGCGGTATCCTCCCAGCAGAACGCATAGGCAGCCAGCTTACCAGCCTCCCGCCAGCCGTACACGCCCTTTCCCAAAGCGTCGAACAGCGCTATCTGCCCCGCCCAGCAGGATGGGCTGCGCGCGATACGGCAGGGTGCGGCAAGCCGGTCATACAGCGCCGCGAGCTGTGGGATATCCTGTTCGGAAAGACGCTGCGGAACGCTCCCCCGCGTCTTTTTCACGATCTCGTGGCGCGCTATGCGAAAAAACGGCTCATAGCCAAACGGCCGGTAAAAGCCGAACAGCCACTCCTCCGCAGGGATAAGCGTGGAGGCAGTTCGTCCCGCCGCGCGGTCAAGCGCAAAGGAATGCTCCAGAAGCCGCGCCATATGTCCCTGCCGGCGATAGTCCGGATGGGTGCATGCCCCGTAAATATAGGTCGCTTCGGACACATCGCCCCCGCAGTCCAGACGGTACGGCAGCATTTGCACCATCGCGCACAGCGTGCTTCCCTCAACCGAGAGCAGCGTTTTCCCGATATCGAAAAAATGGGCGAAAAAATACGGATTGAAGCCTCCCTCGTCCGGAAAGCAACGCTCCCAAAGCGCTCGAACCGCGCCGGCATCCTCCGGTCCAGCAAAGCGGATCATTCCGCACGCTCCTTTGGCACGGCCGTGTATTTCACGCCGCGCATCACCGGATAATAGGATTTTTTGGCTTTCCGAAGCCCCTCTATACCGAGGTCTTCCTCTCTGTTGACGTATTCCACATCATCGCAGTTCCGCAAAACGAACTGCTGGTTGATCATTTGGTAAGCGCCCGGAATCGTATGGTCGGCCTTTTCGATCTGTACCACATACATATCCGGCGTTGCCCGGCATCCAAACGTGAAAGCGATCACTTCGCCATCCAGACGCAGCAGCCCGCCTTTGAGCGCAAGCGCGGAGAAGTTGTGCAGCGCCTGCACAATCGCGCAGGTTTCCCCCTGAAAGTCCCGATTCTGCGCACAGCCGTTCTGATTGCACCAACGGATATGGTATCCAAACGCATCCTTGACGTTTTCCGGCGTCATATCCTCATAGCTCCATCTGCCCTCATACGCGGTTTTAAACCGGTTGACCAGATTGCGCTTAGACTGCAGCTTTTTTCCGGACAGGGTGCGCAGCTTTTCTGCAAGGTAAATGTAGTCATCCCCATCCTCATTATCGTGGGAGAAAGAATACTTTTCCGGCCGGACAGCTTCGATCCGTTCGATCATAGGCTCCGCTATGGATACCAGCTGGAACGGGATTCCCCGCTCCGCGGCGTCGGCTTCCAGCGCGTCTAGCGCGCCGCCCAGATCTCCCTCTCCAATCGGCGCCAAGTAACAGTCATGCCCGCCGTCAAGCGGCGTCATCTTGACCAGCAAAAAACCGTCGCGGAAGCAGATCTGCGTGCCATAATGACTACGCCACATAAACAGGTCGACAAAGCAACGCTCGCACAGATGGTAATTGTAATGGGCGCCGCAGGCCTCGACCGCCCGCTTGTCCTTCAGTGTGATTTCGCAAAATGGTAACATAAAAAATATCCTTTTCCTTATTGTCCCGCTGTCTCTCGCAGCTTTTGATAATATGCGCGTACTGCACCCGCCTTCCCGCAGGACATTTTACCCTCGGTGCAGGCGCCGTCCACGCACGCAGGCCCGCAGTGCGCGAACAGCGTCGGCGCGACCGCGTATACCACGCGGTACATTTCCTCTGCAAGCGCGCGGATCTCCCACTGCGCGCGGTTGCAGCAGCGCAGCTTAAAAAAGTTTTTCAGGCTGCGTGCATTGGCAGTCATCACAATGCGGGTAGCACAGGCATTCGGCAGCACATATCGAGCGTCCTCGATCGCGTGCTTTTCCGCCTGGCTGCGCGCCTGCTTCTCCGGAACGCCCTGCGCGAGCAGCTCCTCAACGTAGCCCTCCATCAGCGCGGCGGTCAGCGCCTCGTAGGTGCGCTGGTCATCCTCCATCGCCCGAATAAATTGTTCCCGCGCCGCTGGGATTTTATCGATCTCCGGCGGCACGACATACTCAAACCCGCGTTCCCTCACATACCGCTGGGACTGTACGGAAAACGAGGCCATGCGGTGCCGCGTGATCTGCGCGAGCAGCGAACGCGACACGCCCTCGATCGCAAATGTAAACGACACATGCTCGATCGGGCTTTCATGCCCGATCTCTGAAAGCATATGGACAAAACTTTGGGTTTTTTCCTCTGTCAATCCGTCCAGCACGCTGTCGACATCTGTGAAGGAATAGCAGTTCTTGGCCGCCGCCGCCACCAGCTTTTCCGGTTCGGGCGTGTGCGCCAACAGTTTCACTTTCATTTTTTATTTTCCTTTCCGTCCCAAAAGGCGCTCCCGAAACACGATAAGCAGGAATTTGGGCAGCTTCATCATACGGCCGATCCGGCTGGGCTGCTTGAGCAGGCGGTAAAACCATTCCAGCCCCAGCCGGATAAAAATATCCGGCGCGCGCTTTGCTTCGCCTGCGAAAACATCGAGCGAGCCGCCCAAGCCGCAGTACAGAGTGGCATGGATTTCGTCGATATGCGCGGAAATGAACTTCTCCTGCTTCGGCGCCCCCAGGCATACGAACACAGCGTCCGCGCCGCCACAGGCATTGATGGCCTCGACCGCTTCCTGTTCATCGGAAAAATAGCCGTCGTGCGTTCCTGCAAGGACCAGCCCGGGGTATTTTACGCAGAGGTTTCTGCCCGCCTTTTCTGCCACGCCCGGCTTTGCGCCGAGCAGGTAAAGGCGCATTCCTTCCTTTGCCATGGCAGCGGCAAGGCTTTCGGCAAAATCTATGCCGGCGACCTTGCCGCACAGCTCCTCGCCCAGGATTTTTGCGGCATAGATGATGCCGATGCCATCCGGCAATACCAGGGCGGCATGATTCACCACCCTCATAAAATCGCTGTCCTTTCGGCAAAGATCCACTATTTCCGGATTTGGCGTCACCACATACCCCTTTTGCCGCGCGCGGATCCGGCTCATGGCCAACTCCACCGCCTGCTGCAACGTTACGGCATGAAAATGCACGCCCAGAATTGAAGCGGTTTTCATCTCTTTGTCTCCCATATTTTCACATCATTGCTGCATAATACACATTCCAAATCTATTTTATTATAGCGCAGTTGTTTCAAAATCTCAAGCCTGCAAGGTATAAAACTGGATGATTCGGAAAATTGATGTAAAAAGCCAGGCAAAGCGCCTGACTTTTGGTGTTTTTCAATCTTTTTTGTCTTTCCGGCACGAACAGCCGCCTAGGCCGCAGTGCGAGATCACTTCATTGAGGTAAACGGACATTCCGGTGCAGAGGATTCCCTGCACCATACCATCGAACAGAGCGGCTGCCCAGTTTGCATACTCCCCGTAGCGGGAAACAGCCGACAGACAGGCCAGCATGATGCCGCAGCCGGTAAGGGCAAGTGGAATAAATTGATTGGGGAATTTTCTGATTGCCTTGAAAGCGCGCCCCAAGCAATACAGGACTGCCACCAGAATGGCATAATCCGCCTTGATATATTGCGAAACCTGCTCCAAATTCATTCACCTCCCATCCATTTTATGAAAGGAAGCGAAAAAAAGGAACGCCGGCCCACGGCCGGCGTTCCTCTCTGTCAACAATCAAAGTTGTGCGCGGATGAGCGCCCCCATCTCGCTGGTGGAGAGCGCTTTTTCCCCCGGCGCGGCGATATCCGCTGTGCGATGGCCCGCGTCCAGCACGGCCTCGACCGCGTTCTCAACCGCGTCTGCCTCGGCCATGAGGCCGAAAGAGTAGCGCAGCATCATCGCACAGGACAGGATGGTCGCGATCGGGTTGGCGATGCCTTTGCCGGCGATATCCGGCGCGGAGCCGTGAATCGGCTCGTACATGCCCTTGCCGCTCTCGTTCATCGAGGCGGAGGGCAGCATGCCGATCGAGCCGGTGATCATGGATGCCTCGTCCGACAGGATATCGCCGAACAGGTTGCCGGTCACGATCACGTCGAACTGGCTGGGATTGCGGACAAGCTGCATCGCGCAGTTGTCCACATACATATCCGAATATGCTACCTCGGGGTACTCGTCCTTGATGCGGTGCATGGTTTCGCGCCAGACGCGGCTGGTTTCGAGCACGTTCGCCTTATCGACCGAGCAGACCTTCTTATTCCGCTTCATCGCCATCTCGAACGCGCGGCGGCCGATGCGCTCGACCTCGTAGACCGAGTAGTTCATATCATCCGCGCCGGTCTCGCCCCAGCCCTTGTCGCTCTCGCGGCGGTAATGCCGGCCGAAGTATACGTCGCCGGTCAGCTCGCGGCAGACCAGGATGTCAAAGCCGTCGCCGATGATCTCGGGCTTGATCGGACACGCGTCGGACAGCGCCTTGTGCATCTGCGCCGGACGCAGGTTGACGAACAGGCCGAGCGCCGAACGCAGGCCGAGCAGCGCTTTCTCCGGGCGTTTTTCCGAGGGTACTTCGTCCCACTTAGGGCCGCCGACCGCGCCGAGCAGCACGGAGTCCGCGTTTTTGCATATCTCGATGGTCTCCTCAGTCAGCGGGATGCCGTTCGCGTCGATCGAACAGCCGCCCGCGAGCACCTCCTGATAGTGGAAGGTGTGGCCGAACCGCTCGCCCACCTTGTCGAGCACCTGCATGGCTTCGGTCACGATCTCCGGACCAATACCGTCGCCCTTGACGACTGCGATATTGTATTCCATCGGACTTACTCCCCTCTCTCTTTGAGCGACTTCAAAAGGCCGCCCGCCTGGATGATGCTCTGGATGAACGGCGGGAAAGCCGCCGCCTGATAGGTCTCGCCCTTGGTTTCATTGGTAATCACGCCGGTGTCGAAATCGACCGAAACCGTGTCGCCCGCATCGATGCCGTTCGCCGCCGCCTCACACTCGAGGATGGGAAGGCCGATGTTGATGGCGTTGCGGTAGAAAATGCGCGCGAACGAGGCCGCGATCACGCAGGACACGCCGTTTTCCTTGAGGACAAGAGGCGCATGCTCACGCGAAGAGCCGCAGCCGAAGTTGCGCGTTGCCACGACGATATCACCCGGCTGCATCTTTTTGACGAAATCCGCGTCGATATCCTCCATCGCGTGAGTTGCCAGCTCCTTGGCGTCCGCGATGTTCAGGTAGCGCGCGGGGATGATGACGTCGGTATCGACGTTATCCCCATATTTGAAAACTCTGCCTTTTGCATTCATGGTATTGTTTCCTCCCTTACTTCAGCTCGTCGGGCGCGCAAATATAGCCTGCGACCGCACTCGCCGCCGCAACGGCCGGACTTGCCAGATAGATCTCCGAAGTGATATGTCCCATGCGGCCGACGAAATTGCGGTTGGTGGTCGAAACCGACCGTTCGCCGTGCGCCAGGATGCCCATATGGCCGCCCAAGCATGGGCCGCAGGTCGGGGTGGAAACGATTGCGCCCGCCTGGATGAAGATTTTGGTCAGCCCCTCCTCGATGCACTGGAGATAAACCTCCTGTGTGGCAGGGATGACGATGGTACGCACGCTCGGATGCACCTTGCGGCCCTTGAGAATGGCTGCTACGGCGCGCATATCGTCGATGCGGCCGTTGGTACACGAGCCGATGACCGACTGCTGCACCTCGATATGACCCAGTTCGTTGATGGTCTTGGTGTTCTCGGGCAGGTGCGGACACGCGACCGTGGGCTTGAGGGCAGACAGGTCGATCTCGATCTCCCTCTCATATACCGCGTCCGGATCAGCCTCGAACACCGTGACCTCACGGTCCACGCGCCCCTGGATGTACGCCATGGTCTTTTCATCCACGGGGAAGATTCCGTTCTTCGCACCCGCCTCGATCGCCATATTGCAAATGGTGAAGCGGTCGTCCATGGACAAGGAGGCCACGCCCTCGCCCACGAACTCCATGGACTGATACAGCGCGCCATCCACGCCGATCTGGCCGATGATGTGCAGGATCACGTCCTTGCCGGACACCCACGGGCTAAGCTTGCCCTTGAGTACAAACCGGATCGCGCCCGGCACCTTGAACCAAGCCTTGCCCGTCGCCATGCCGGCGGCAAGGTCGGTCGAACCCACGCCGGTCGAGAACGCGCCCAGCGCGCCATAAGTGCAGGTGTGGCTGTCCGCGCCGATAATCAGCTCGCCCGGGGCGGTGAGCCCTTTTTCCGGCAACAGCGCATGCTCAATGCCCATCGCGCCCACGTCATAGAAGTTGACAATCTGATGTTTTTTGGCAAACTCTCGGCATTCCAGGCATTGCTCCGCGGACTTGATATCCTTATTCGGCACGAAGTGGTCCATCACCAGCGCGATCCTGGTGCGGTCAAACACCTTGTCAAAGCCGGCTTTCTCCATTTCACGGATCGCGACCGGACCGGTGATATCGTTGGCAAGCGTCAGGTCAACGTTCGCCTCGATCAACTGCCCGGCTTCCACGCTTTCCAGCCCCGCATGCTTTGCGAGTATTTTCTGTGTCATCGTCATGCCCATAACAGTGCTTCCCCCCTGTTTTAATCGATAAAGTACTTATTGATGCCATTGATGTAGGCCTTGATAGATGCCTCGATCACGTCGGTCGAAACGCCGCGGCCGGTAACGATCTCTCCCCCGTCAACGCTGATCTTGGCGATCGCTTCCGCCTGCGCGTCCTCACCATCGGTCATGGAGCGCAGCGAGTAATCCTCCAGCTCCACATCCTTGTCAACGATCTTATTGATTGCGCGGAACGCCGCGTTGATCGGGCCGTCCGACACGGCCGCGCGTTCGAAGGTTTCGTCGCCCTTCTTGACGCGGATGACCGCGGTCGAAGTGATGGTGTTGCCCGAGTTGATGACAAAGCGGTCCAGCGTGTAACGCTCCTCACCGGAAACCGGCACCGCGCCGACCAGCGCTTCCAGGTCGCGGTCCTTGATGACCTTTTTCTTGTCCGCCAGAGCTTTGAACTTTTCAAACGTCTTGTTGAGCTTTTCCTGATCCAGCGTATAGCCCAGCTCACGCAGCCGCTCCTCGAACGCATGGCGGCCGGAATGCTTGCCCAGCACGATTGCGTTCTTCGGGATGCCGACCGACTCCGGCGTCATAATTTCGTAAGTCTCCTTGTTTTCCATCACACCGTGCTGATGGATACCTGCCTCGTGCGCAAACGCGTTCGCACCGACGATCGGCTTGGTCGGCGCCACGGAAACGCCCGTGATGGTCTGGATCATGCGACTGGCGCGGTAGATCTGCGTCGTATCAATGCTGCAGGCGATGCCGAAAATATCCGCGCGCGTTTTGAGCGCCATAACGCATTCCTCCATGGAAGCGTTGCCCGCGCGCTCTCCAATGCCGTTGATTGTGCATTCGATCTGGTCGATGCCCGCTTCCACGCCGGCCAGCGAATTTGCGACCGCCATACCCAGATCGTTGTGCATGTGGCAGGAGAGTACAATATTTTCAATGCCCGGCGTATGCTCGCGCAGGTAGCGGATCCGCGCCGCATACTCCTCTGGAATCATATATCCGACCGTATCCGGAATATTAATCGTGGTCGCTCCTGCCTTGATTGCGGTTTCAAACACGCGGCACAGGAAATCCAGATCCGAGCGGCAGGCGTCCTCTGCGGAGAACTCGATATCGTCGCAGTATTTTTTCGCATAGGCAACATTGTGCGCAACCGATTCCACCACTTCGTCCGGCGTCATTTTAAGCTTATACTGCATATGCACCGGAGAGGTGGCCAAAAACGTATGGATGCGGGCGTTCTCTGCGCGGCGGATGGAATTCCACGCCGCATCGATGTCCTTTTCGTTGCAGCGTGCCAGCGAACAGATCGTTGAGCCGCGAACGATATCTGCGATCGCCGCGATCGCGGCCGCGTCGCCCGGGGAGGCGGCGGCAAAGCCGGCCTCTATGATATCGACCTTGAGCATTTCGAGCTGCTTGGCTACCTCGATCTTTTCGTTCAGGTTCATGCTACAGCCGGGGGACTGCTCACCGTCGCGCAGTGTTGTGTCAAATATTCGAATTGTTCTGCCCATTTTCTTGTCCTCACTTTCTTGTTTCAGGGTGTACAGGGACAAAAAAAACTTCGTCCCTTAATCCAAAATTAAGAGACGAAGCGAAAGCTCCGCGGTACCACTCTTGTTGCCGCATTCCTGCGACCACTCAGCGCGCATCTAACAATACGCCGCCCCTGTAACGGAGGGCCTCCGTTCCAGCCTACCGGCCAAAGGCTTTCAGCGGACAGCTCCCGGGCGAGTTTCACCGTTTTCTGACGCTGCCTTACACCGGCCGGCAACTCTCTGCGGACAGGGACGCGGTTACTTTACCCGTTCATCACTTTTTTCATTATGTGACTATATTACTCTCTGCCCTGCGGCTTTGTCAAGTGCTTTTTCAGATTTTTCTTTGTGCCATTCGCTACATTTTGATAAATCTTGCTAAGCAGCGCTTTATCTGGTATAGTTACTGGTATAGCAAATACGATTTTCAAAAAACCTGCATCTGGCGAAGGGAGCACCCACGTGTTCGCCCCTCCGCCGCAAATTCCACTGAGAGGAGTTCCGCTGTGGAAGTTTTCTGGGATATTGTCCATACGTTTGATTATGAAATCCTGCTGCAGCTTTTCCAGCATTGGCGCGGCGGTGTGTCCGACGCAGTCTGGACCGTATTCTCCACCCTGGGCAACGGCGGCGCACTGTGGATTGCGCTGGCGGTCATCCTGCTCTTTTTTAGGAAGACCCGACGCGCGGGGGCCGCGATGCTCGCGGCCCTGTTGATCGGCCTGCTGGTGGGCAATGTTTTTCTGAAGGAATGGGTCATGCGGCCGCGTCCCTTTGTCACGCATCCGGAGCTGACCGCGCTGCTCGACCCGGGCGATCAGTGGTCGTTCCCCTCCGGCCACACGCTGTCCTCGTTTGCCGCCGCAACAGCGCTCTGCTTTTTCCACCGAAAAGCCGGCGCTGCCGCTTATGTGGTCGCTGCGCTGATCGGTTTTTCCCGTCTTTACGCCTGTGTACACTATCCGACCGATGTGCTCGCCGGCCTGTTGATCGGTATCCTTTGCGGCCTGCTTGCCGTGTGGCTTGTCGACCGTCTTTTTGACCGTATCCATGCCGCTCGTCTGAGAAAGGGTGTCCAATGAATCAGTATAAGCGCCTTTTAAGCAACACGTTTATTTTTGCGGTCGGCACATTCAGTTCCAAAATCCTTGTGATTCTGATGCTCCGTTTTTACACGGGTATCCTCACGCAGGACGAAATGGGCGTGGCGGACCTGATCGTCAAAACCACAAGCATCCTTTATCCGGTCGTGTCCCTGTCCATCGGGCAGGCGGTCATCCGCTATGGGCTGGAACGCAGGCAGAGCAAGCCCGAGGTGTTTACCATCGGGCTGCTTACCTTACTCTGCGGCTTCCTGATCTCCCTGCCGTTCCACCCCGCGCTCAGCCTGATTCATTATAAAACCTCTTTCGGCACAAGCGGTTCCCTGTTGGATTACCAATGGCTGATTTACCTGTATGTGCTGACCTCCTGCACGCAGAATGTATGCAGCCAGTTCATCCGCGCGCTCGGCTTTGTCCGCCTCTATGCGGTCGACGGCATCTTCCGCACGCTGATGACCATTCTGCTCAACATCCTCTACCTGAAGGTATTTGAGTGGAACATATTCGGCTATGTATTTTCCATTATCTGCGCGGACGCTCTCTCCACGATCTGCCTGTTCCTGATTGCCGGACTGTGGAAATATATCAAGCCGCTGCAGATCAATTTCCACCTCTGGCGGGGCATGCTCGCCTATTCCCTGCCCCTTGTACCCGATGCGATTTTTGTTTATATTGTCGGCTTTTTCGGGCAGACCTTTCTGGCCAGCATGCAGAGCACCGCGGTCAGCGGCATCTACTCGGTCGCCTACCGCGTCCCCACGCTGATCGCGCTGGTAGCGTCCATATTTGTCGACGCTTGGCAGCTCTCCATGGTCAATGACAATTCCCGTCCGGAGCAGATCCGCTTCTTTTCCAACGTTGGAAACACCTACAGTTCAATCGTTTTCATTATCGCTTCGGGCGGCATCATGTGCGCCAAGCTGGCTATGATGATCCTCGCTGTTCCCAGCTACTTTATAGGCTGGATGTTTATTCCCCTGCTGGCGGTCGGCGCGGGGTTCAACTGTCTTTCCAGCTTCCAGAAAAGCGTCTATCTTTTGGAAAAACGCACGGTCCCCTCTTTCCTTTCCACCGCGTTTTCCGCGGTCGTTAATATTCTGCTCAACGTGCTGCTGATCCCGCGGTACGGCGGCATGGGCGCCGCCACCGCGTCCATGGTCAGCTATATCGGCCTGTTCCTCTATCGCGCGATTGACAGCCGCCGGTTCATGCCGATCCACTGGAATGTCAGGCGTCTGGGAGGCACCGTACTCCTGCTCGCCGTCCAGACCGCGCTCATGCTCACGGAGCCGCCGCTCTGGATCGTCTGGCAGCTGCTTCTGTTCGGTTTCGTATTCCTGCTCAACTGCAAGGAGTTGCTTCTCGGCGTAAAAAAGCTTTTGCACCGCGCGTAAGCAAATAAAAGCCGCAGGCCTAAGCCTGCGGCTTTTCAAATGGAAAAATCCAGCGACTGTCCCCTGTGGATCAAATCCTCGAGCGTCACGGAATCGACATACTGATTGATCGTATCAAATAAGCCGCGCCAAAAATTCAATGTGATACAGTCGCCCGCGCGCGAACATTCGACCGGCTCGCTCTCCAAACACGCGACCGGAGCGAGCGACCCCTCCGTGATGCGCAGGATATCGCCGACCGTATATTCCGCCGGCGGTCGGGAAAGCTGGTACCCACCCTGCGCACCGCGGATCGACCGGACAAAGCCCGCCCGCGAAAGCTGCACAACAATCTGCTCCAGATATTTTGCCGATATCTCCTGGCGCCTGGAAATATCCCGCAGCGGGATAAAGCCCCCTGCGTCATGCTGCGCAAGGTCGATCATCAGGCGCAGCGCATACCTGCCTTTTGTAGAAATCTTCATATGGCATTCCCCTCTTTCCACTATTATTCCACAGAATTACTATGAATTCAAGCAGTAAAGCGCAGAGCTACCCGTTCACCGGTTTTTCATCTCCCGCAAAACGCTTTGAATATGCTCGCTTGCCTGCTGCACTTCCCATTTCAGCTCGGTCGCAGACATGCGTTCCGCCCCATGCCCCAGAATAATCATCTGCTCCATACCGTCCGAGGTCGCGACCCGAACCCGATGCTTGCGGGACAAGTCATAGGATGCCTGCTCAATATACATATCCGCAGTCTCCGCCTCCTTGGTGTAAACGACATCCAGGCCATGTAGCTTCTCGACCGAGCCGACGCCGCCCTTAACCTTATACGCGTCAAACACCACGATCAAATGGCACTTGCGCACGCTTTGATAATCGCTGAGCAGGTTGAGCAGCGCTTCCCGCGCGGCGTTGATGTCCCCCGCCGCGATGTCGTGCAGCTCGTCCCAGGAGAATATGATGTTGTAGCCGTCCACCAGCAGGTAATCCTCCGCGCGGATGCGGGTCACATACAGCTGCTCGAGCGTAGCGCTTTTCCTGCGGCTTTGCTGGAACGCCTCGAACCCCCGGTCCTTGATCGGGCCATAGGTGCGTTCAAACAACGCGCGAAGCTCCGCGTCCTCCTCCAGGCCCGAACCTGCTCGGGAGCGTGTCTGCCGTGCCGGCGGCGTATCCGTCTGTTCTTTTCCGCCGCCCAGCCGGAGGCCGCTGTCCAGATGCGCCTGCGCGGGTACTTCGTCCCATTTGACGACATGCCCCGCGCCATGCGAGCAAAAAACCGAATCCGGTGTGTTTTCCACGTCATGCGCGGCGTCGTATGCCGCCGCCGCGATCACTTCCGCCGCATTATGGCACGGCTCGTAGCCGGACAGCTCGCAGGAAAGCCGCCCCTCACCGCGCGTATACGCCGCAACCTCAGTCCAGTAATCGCGTAGGGTGGACACTGGCGCCTTTCCGGTCAGTACCGCGCGGCCGTCTTTGCTTTCCGGTATCTCAAACGAACCATCCAACCGCTGAATATCGCTCATCGCCCGCCCGATACAGCTTTCCGGCACCTCAAGTCGAAAAGCATAATACGGCTCCAAAAGAATGCTGTCCGCCTGCATCAAGCCCTGCCGCACCGCGCGGTAGGTCGCTTCCCTAAAATCTCCGCCCTCGGTATGCTTAACGTGCGCCCGACCGGTAAGCAGTGTGATCTTCATATCCGTGACCGGCGCGCCGGTCAACACACCGATATGCGTCTTCTCTCCCAGATGGGTCAGGATGAGCCGCTGCCAGTTCAGGTCCAACACATCGGTCGGGCAGGCGGAAGCAAACACAAGGCCGCTGCCCCGCTCGCCCGGCTCGAGCAGCAAATGCACCTCCGCATAGTGGCGCAGCGGCTCAAAATGACCGATACCAACAGCCGGCGAAGCGATCGTCTCTTTATAAACAATCCTGCCCGTGTCAAACTGCACGGCCGCCCCAAAGCGTTCCTCAATCAGCCGTGCCAGTATTTCCAGTTGAACCTCGCCCATAAGCTGCAGGTGGATCTCCGCAGACGCTTCATTCCACGATACCCGAAGCTGCGGGTCTTCCTCCTCCAGCAGCCGCATGTTTTGCAGCATCACATGCGGGTCGCAGCCATCCGGCAGCCGCATCCGATAGGTCAGCACTGGTTCCAGCGCCGGTGATAGCGCGCCCGCCACGCTCCCCAGCCCCATGCCCGGCATGGTATGCGTCAGCCCTGTCGCCGCGCAAACCATACCGCATTCCGCTGTTTCCACCGTCCGGTACTTCATGCCGGAATAGATCCGAAGCTGGTTGACTTTTTCCTGCCAGCCGCCGTCCTCGCTGCCACTGACCACCTCGCGCACACGCAGCGTACCGCCGGTCAGCTTGAGATAGGTCAGCCGTTTTCCCTGCTCATCCCGCGCGACTTTGAACACCCTCGCTCCAAAAGCCGCGCCATCCGCCGGCATGTCCGTATAGCGGTCCAATCCGTCCAGCAGGTCCTCCACACCCTGTAGATGCAGTGCGGAGCCGAAATAGCATGGGAAAACCGTTCTTGTCCGAATCAGTGCGGCAATATCCTTATCCCGCACGGCCTGTCCGTCCAGATACCGCTCCAGCAACGTTTCATCGCATACCGCCAGGCTTTCTTCAAACGCCTGCCGCGCGGCGTTTCCGTTGAAATCAACGCAGCCCTCCCCCAGCTGCTTTTTCAGTTCGGCGAGCAGTCCCGCCCGCTCCGTACTAGCGAGGTCCATCTTGTTGACAAAAACCACTACAGGGATCTGATGCCGCGCAAGCAGTCGCCAAAGCGTATGGGTGTGCGCCTGTACGCCGTCCGTACCGCTGATCACCAGAACCGCATAGTCGAGCACCTGAAGCGTGCGCTCCATCTCCGCAGAGAAATCCACATGTCCCGGCGTATCCAGCAGGGTGACAGAGGTTCCCGCCAGATCAAAAACCGCCTGCTTGGAAAAAATCGTGATACCGCGCTCCCGTTCCAGCGCGGCCGTATCGAGAAAAGCATCCCTGTGGTCCACTCTGCCAAGCCTGCGCAGCACACCCGCCCGGTACAACATCGCTTCGGCCAGCGTGGTTTTACCGGCATCCACATGTGCCAGAATTCCGACGACAATTCGTTTCATAATTTCCTCATTTGCTGTAATTCGTTGTATTATAAAATTATTATAGCAAAAACACGGTGTTCGGACAAGCCGAATCCTCTCGCAAAGCGGGCCACGCGATCATCGGTCAAAAACACGAACAAATGTTTGCATATCTCAAATCTTTATGCTATACTGTAAACAGCGGGTGCGGAAGCCGCCGGACGCCCGCACACGCAACAGAAAAAAGGTGGGGTCGCTATGCAGGATGTCCTGAAAAACTTAAACGCCGCGCAGCGTGAGGCGGTCACAACGACCGAGGGCCTGATCCGCGTCGTTGCGGGCGCCGGCTCCGGAAAGACGCGCGCGCTCGCGCACCGGTTTGCCTATCTGGTAAACGAAGCTGGCATCCTGCCCGGCAATATTCTGTGCGTTACCTTTACGAATAAATCAGCGGGTGAAATGCGTCAGCGAATCCGCCAGCTTACCGGAGATAGCGACGCAGGCTATATCTGCACCTTTCACAGCTTTTGCGTATCCGTTTTGCAGGAGGACAGCCATGCCGTGCAGTATCCCAAGCGCTTCCTCGTGCTGGATAATTCGGATATCGACACCATGCTGCAAACCGTTTATGAGGAACGAAACCTCACCCTGCGCCATATGACGTTCAGCAGGGCGCGGGATATGATCGAAATACGCAAGCTGTTTCAGGAGCCGGACTATTACCAGGATATGCTGGCCATGCCGCTGGAGGGGCTGCGCGAGAAATATCTCTCTGCCGCCGCTGTGGAGGATATCATTTTTTACGGCTATCTGTATCAGGAAAAAAAGTGCTTTGGCCTAGATTATAACGATCTGATCAAATTTACGCTGTATCTTTTTGAGCAGGACGCCGGCATCCGTCTGAAATGGCAAAGGCGCTTGGAATATATAATGATCGATGAATTCCAGGATATCGACGAGCTGCAGTATAAGCTGATGTGCGTACTCTGCGGCTATCACAGGAACCTGTTCATCGTCGGGGACCCCGATCAGACGATCTATACCTGGCGCGGCGCCAATGTAAAATACCTGCTGGATTTTGACAAAGCGTTTCCGAACTGCAAAACCATCATGATGATGCAGAACTACCGTTCCTCCCCGCAAATCCTGCGGGCAGCCAATTCCCTGATCTCCAAAAATGTCCACCGCATCAAAAAGGAACTCCTCTCGACTTTGCCGGATAGCGGTCCGGTGTTTTTTCACCATGCGGAATCCGCGGAGCAGGAGGCGGAATGGATCGCCGCAAAAATCGCGGAGCTGGAGCAGCAGGGCGTCCCTTATCAGGATATTACAATCCTTTACCGTGCGCATTATGTAACGCGAACCTTGGAAGAAGTCTTTCGCAGGCGCAAGCTTCCCTATGTCATATACAGCGGCGCGCAGTTTTTTGACCGGAAAGAGATCAAGGACGCACTCTCTTACCTCCGCATGACGGCCTATCGGGACGACCTTTCTTTCCAGCGTATTGTCAATACCCCCAAACGAAACCTCGGTGAAAAGCGGATGCGCTTCCTGAAGCTCTATGCGGAACAAAACGGCTGCTCGCTGTACGAAGCGCTGCATCGTTGTTTGGAAGACGAACTGTTCCGAAACACGAAAGCGCGCCCGTTCATCCAGTTGATTGAGGGAACCGCGGCCAGATATGCCGGCAAGCCTGTCTCCGAGGTTCTCGGCATGCTGCTCAACCGGAGCGGCTATGAGGAAATGCTGCGGACGGAGGGCAATCAGGACCGGCTGGATAATTTGGCGGAGCTGAAGCAGTCCATCTATGAATATGAAGCCGCCTGCGGCGAAGAATGTACTTTGGAGGATTATCTTTCCCATGTCGCGCTTTTTTCCAACAGCGATACATCGGAGCGGCGCAATGCCGTTAAAATGATGACCGTCCATACGGCAAAGGGGCTGGAATTCCCGTATGTTTTCCTCTGTTCGCTTTGCGAGGGCGTGTTCCCCTCTGTCAAAACGAAAACCCTGCCGGCCATGGAGGAGGAGCGGCGGCTCGCTTTTGTCGCCATGACCCGCGCGGAAGGCGGGCTGTTCCTATCGGACAATGCAGGCCGCAACATAGATGGCTCCTCCCGCATCCCCTCCCGCTTCGTTTTCGATATCGACCGTCTGCTGCTACAATATACCGCCGAGCTTCCGGAAAGCCTTGTGGCCGAAGCCTCGGACCATATCCGCTTTCACCAGCGTCAGCTCAGCGCCTTGGCGGCCGGCCCTTCTTTTTCAGCGGGACAGCGGATCTCGCATCCTATTTTTGGCGACGGCGCCATCCTTGCCATCGATCGGGAAGCTTCCACCTACACCGTTCAGTTCGACGATATCCCAACGCCGCGCAGCATCTCCTTCCGCGTCCGGATCACACCGCTTTAGCGCGCTGGGAGCGCAGCCGCCTTTTTATCCCCATCCCCCTTTGCCTGTGAGGTGAGAATATGTCGACAGATACCCCCCAAGAGCGCACCTATATCGCGATCGACTTGAAATCATTTTACGCCGCGGTCGAATGTGTGGAGCGTGGCCTTGACCCGCTGACAACCAATCTCGTCGTAGCGGACGCCAGCCGGACGGCAAAAACGATCTGCCTTGCGGTATCCCCTTCCCTCAAGGCTTACGGGATCGCCGGCAGGGCGCGCCTGTTTGAAGTGCTGCAGCGGGTCGGGGAGGTCAACCGCAACCGGAGGCAAAACGCGCCCAACCATATCCTGGCCGGTGAATCCTGCGACGATACCGTACTGAAGGCCTCCCCGTCACTGGCGGTTGGGTTTATCACAGCGCTGCCTCAAATGGCGCACTATATTGAATGGAGCGCCCGAATCTACCAGCTCTATCTGAAATATATCGCACCCGAAGATATCCATGTTTATTCCATAGACGAGGTATTTATCGACGCGACAGACTACCTGCCCTATTACGGGCTTTCCGCGCGTGAGCTTGCGTCGATGATCGCCCGCGATGTGCTGCAGACGACCGGTATTACTGTGACCGCTGGAATCGGAACCAACCTTTATCTGTCCAAGGTCGCCATGGATATCGTCGCAAAGCATATCCGGCCGGACAGCAAGGGAGTGCGCATTGCGCGCCTGAATGAAATCACTTACCGCCGCCTGCTATGGCGGCATCAGCCTCTGACCGATTTCTGGCGTGTGGGGCGGGGCTACGCCAGAAAGCTGGCGCAGCACGGGATATACACCATGGGCGATATCGCGCGCTGCTCCCTCGGCAAGCCGAATGATTATTATAACGAAGACCTGCTCTATCAGATGTTCGGCATCAATGCGGAGCTGCTGATCGACCACGCATGGGGCTGGGAGCCCTGCACCATCGCGGATATCAAAAGGTACCGCCCCTCCTCGAAAAGCATTTCTTCGGGGCAGGTATTGAAATCCCCCTACAGCTTTTCACAGGCCAGGCTGGTGGTGCAGGAAATGGCAGATCTGCTCGCGCTCGACCTGGTCGGACGCAGGCTCGTCATCGACCAGATCGTCCTGACCGTCGGATATGATCGGGAAAACCTGACCCATCCTGAAACGCGTCGGGCGTATCACGGTGCAGTCACTGCAGACCGCTATGGACGGACAATCCCCAAGCATGCGCACGGAACCGCCAACCTGGACCGGCATACCTTCTCCGCGCATCTTATCTCCAATGCCGTTCTGGAACTGTACGACCGCATTGTAAACAAAACGCTTACCATACGGCGGATCTACCTGTCCGCAAACCATGTGCTTGAAGAAGATGCGGCGATACACCAGCCGACTTTCGAGCAGCTTGATCTTTTCACCGATTATAACGTATTGTCGCAGCAGCGCCGGCAGCAGGACGCCCTGTTAGCGCGGGAAAGGAAAATGCAGCAGGCTGTGTTATCCATCAAAAGCAAACATGGCAAAAACGCGATTCTGAAAGGCACCAGCCTACAGGAATCCGCTACCGCGAGGGAGCGCAACTGCCAGATCGGAGGGCATCGGGCGTGAAAGGCGTAAACCGTTATGGGCAGGCGGACAAAATCCGCCGGTATGACGATATCCTCAAACGGCCGCATCACAGGTCTTTAAAGCATCCCTCCATGCCGATGCTGGACCGTGCCGCGCAGTTCGCCCCGTTCGCCGCGCTGACAGGGCATGGCGATACGCTAAAGGAGACAGCACGGCTCACCGACCGGAAGATTGATCTGGACGAAAACGAAAAAGCCGTGATCGATAGGCGGCTACGGCTCCTGCGGGAGCGTTCCGGTCAGTATCCGCATATCGCCGTCACCTATTTCATCCCAGACAGAAAAAAAGAGGGCGGCGCTTACGCCACAGTATCCGGTACAATCAAAAGGTTTAACGAGCATGAAAGAAAGATTCTATTGATGGATGGCACTGTTATTGCGATCGACGACCTCCTCGCAATCGAAAG
Organism: Agathobaculum ammoniilyticum; assembly: GCF_025567315.1. Lineage (NCBI taxonomy): Bacteria > Bacillati > Bacillota > Clostridia > Eubacteriales > Butyricicoccaceae > Agathobaculum > Agathobaculum ammoniilyticum. The sequence continues at coordinate 96,436 of NZ_JAOQJE010000001.1, read as the reverse complement.
CCCCTTATTCCGCGGCGTCGATATATAGATGGAAACACATTCTCCCCAACAAACAATCTTTTTCTGTCCCGTTTTTCCATTACTGCAGACCTAACCGGCTGCTATGGATACGCCGTCGAGCCTGCTGCATTTTGCCGCCACACCGGTATCCAGTGCCGCGTTTCACACATATTCATAGGAACGGCATGGCAAAACGCAAACGGATAATTCGCACATTAAAACTTTTTTTCCGTTTTTTCGTTCAAATCACTCAGCTTTTTCCATGAAGAGCAGCAATTTCAAGTCATATCATGCGTTTTGCCGCACAAGATACTATCAGCAAAACCCACTAAACAAAAAAACGAAATCGAAAAGGAGAGAACAATCATGACTAACACAAAAAATGGTTCTAATCAGGGTATGGTACCGGAAGCCCGCGCTGCAATGGACCGCTTTAAGATGGAAGCGGCAGCAGAGGTTGGCGTCAACCTGAAGCAGGGCTACAACGGCGACCTGACCTCCCGCCAGGCGGGCTCGATCGGCGGCCAGATGGTCAAGAAGATGATCGAATCCTACGAGCAGAATCTGGCTAACCAGGGCTAAGTCCTGAAAATAATAAGAGCGCTGTTTCCTTTGGTGAAGGAAACAGCGCTCTTTGTTTATTTTATCAAGCGCGCCACTCGGCAAATAGTTGCTCCGCTTCCGTAGCGCTCGCGGCGCACAGCAGGCGCTCGGCAAATTCCTTGCATTCCGCAAAGGAATGCGCCGCAAGATCGGCTTTCGCCGCCAGCATCGCCGATGCCGACATCGAAAGGTTGGTCACGCCGAGTCCGCAGAGAACGGGCGCCATCCCCGGCGTACCGGCCATCTCGCCGCAGACCCCCACCTCGATGCCGTTTTCATTTGCCGCTTTCGCAGTCATATGAATCAGCCGCAGCACGCCCGGATGCAGGGGGCGGTACAGGTAGGATATTTTTTCATTTATGCGGTCCACCGCGCAGGAATACTGGATCAGGTCGTTTGTGCCGATGGAGAAGAAATCCACTTCTTTTGCTAGCATATCCGCACAAACGGCCGCTACCGGAATTTCAACCATGATGCCGACCTTGACATTCGGATTATAGGCGACGCCCTCCGCATCCAACAGGTCCTTGGCCTGCTGGAGTACCTGCTTGGCGTTGCGTATCTCCTCAATGGAGGAGATCATAGGGAACATGATGCGCAGGTCGCCGTATTGCGCGGCGCGCAACAGTGCGCGGAGCTGGGTCACAAACAGATCGGTCTGGTTCAGGCAGATGCGAATCGCGCGGTAGCCCAAAAACGGATTCTGCTCTTTTTCCAGGTTCAGCGCGGGAACTTCCTTATCGCCGCCAATATCCAAAGTGCGGATGATGACCGGCTTGCCCGCCATCGTCTCGCAAGCCTTTTTGTAGGCTTCAAACTGCTCCTCCTCGCTCGGCAAGTCGTCGCGGTCCATAAACAGGAACTCCGAACGGAACAGGCCGACGCCCTCGCCGCCCAGCTCGGCAACGCGCACCGCATCCTCCGGTGTGCCGATATTCCCTTCCACGATCACACGGCGGCCATCGCTCGTTTCGCCCGGTCGGTTCTTAAACTGCACCAGCATTGCCCGGCGCTCATCCTCCGCCGTTTTCTTCTGTTCAAACTGGGACAGTGTTTCCGCATCGGGCGACACGACGATCTCGCCCGTCGCACCGTCCAGCAAAAGCTCCTCTCCATCCTTTATTTCATCCGCCTTCTCGCCGGCACCGGCTACGGCAGGGATGCCCATGGAGCGCGCCATAATCGCGGAATGGCTGGTCCGTCCGCCGATACGCGTAACGAAGCCCACCACGGGCTTGGAGCCGATCTTTGCCGTATCCGACGGAGTCAGATCGTTGGCAATAATGATGCACGGCTCGGAGATCGAGTCGATCGCGTTGTCTGCGATCCCCTTCAGGTTTTTCAGGATGCGCTGGGAGATATCGCCGATATCCGCCGCGCGCGCCTGCATATATTCATCGTCCATCGCCCTGAACATGGCCTGGAAATTCTCGCAGTTGACAAAGCAGGCATATTCTGCGCAAACCATTTCATCTGCGATCAGATTGGTGATGCCTTCCACAAAATCAGGGTCGTCCAGCATGAGCAGATGCGCGTCAAAGATTTCCGCCTCGGCCGCGCCGATATTCTTCTCCGCCTCATCCCGCAGAAGCTCTATCTGCTTTTTCGCATGCTCCACGGCATCGATTACCCGTTTCTGCTCAGCGGCAGCATCCGTAATACTGTTTTTTACGACCGTTAAATCCGCCTCTTTGATCACGAGCGCTTTCGCGTGTGCAAGGCCTTCAGAGACACCAATCGCTTTGAATTTCAACATGAGCCGTTTTCCTCCTGTGGATTGTAAATCCTAACAAATATTTCAACACCATTGTACGGTATCTTGGTGCTTTCGTCAAGCAAATCCTTGTCTTTCCTCCATTTTCCGCAAGCGCGCCCCGCAGTCCGGTATCGTGGTCAAAGCGCGTCTGTCAGCGTTTATTTTCACAGCGCTTCCCCCGTAACCCCCTGTGTTTCGAGTACCTCCAGCACCCGTATCCCGTTTGCCGTCAGCGCCATGCTGCCCTTGCAGGGATATGTCTCATACCCGTCATAAGCAAAATTTTTTAAGGGGATGTCATAATCCACCCGTATCAGCCCCTTTCGCTGCAGCAATGCGATCGCCGCCGCATAGTTCCCCGCCTTGTCCCGCCCGTTTTCCAGGTAGACCGGCTCTGCCGCCCCTGCCGCGCACGCGACCGGTAGAAACGGGCTCTGCGCAAAGCAGCGCAGCAGTTCCAGTTCCTCCCGAAACAGGGATAAACCGTTTCCGCAGCCGCCGCAGCCCTGGCATCCTTTGCAGTTTCCGGTATGACAACTCATCTTTCGATCATCCTATCTTACAATCGGGGCTTCCGCCCCGTCCATTTGCATTTGCCGCAGGCCTCCCTTTTGCAGTTAGCCTTTGCTTATTTATTTTAGTTTACCACATATCCCTACCTTGTCAATAGGGTATCCGCCGTGCCGGCTGTTTGTACAGTTTATCCTGTTTTGCTTTCCAGATCCACACGGATTTATCCATTATGCGAAACCTTCTTTATCGATTTGCAAAACTCCGGAATAAATTTGCAAAAAAACGTGCTTGCGCACCGTTTTTCTGCTATACTGGAATCATTCCAACATTTTGTGAGGAGGAACGACAAAACATGGCAAACCGTTGCACCCGTATTCCCGAAATCATGCTGCCCCCAAAAGGGACCGACCTTTCCAAATGGGCGGTCATCGCCTGTGATCAATATACCTCGCAGCCCGAATATTGGGCGGAGACCGACCGCATCGTTGGAGACGCCCCCTCCACGCTGCGTCTGACCCTGCCGGAAGTCTATCTGGAAGAGGTGGACGTTGCAGCGCGCACCGAAACCATTCATAAGACTATGCGCCGCTACATTGAGGAGGGAACGCTGCAAACGCTTCCCGCCGGCATTATCCTGACCGAACGCTGGTCTGGCGGCGCCTGCCCGCGGCGCGGAATCGTGCTTGCCATGGATCTTGAGGCGTATGAATACACGCCCGGCTCTGCTTCCCTGATCCGTCCCACGGAAAAAACCGTTGTCGAGCGCATCCCGCCGCGTCTCAAGGTGCGCCAGGGAGCCTGCATGGAGCTGCCGCACATCATGATCCTGATCGACGATCCCGACCGCACGATTATCGAACCGCTCTTTGAGAAAACCGCTTCTTTTGACAGAATTTACGACACCGATCTGATGCAGAACGGCGGCCATATCACCGGCTGGTTCATTCCCAAGGGCGTGGAAACCGACACGGTCGAGGCTGGGCTTGAAGCACTCTGCGACCGAGCCGCATTCAACCAAAAGTATGGCTGCACGGACGCCCAAGCCCTCCTTCCCTATGCGGTCGGCGACGGCAACCACTCCATGGCGACCGCGAAGGCATACTGGGAGGAAACAAAAAAAAGCCTGTCCGCCGAGGAGCAGCAGAACCACCCCGCGCGTTACGCCCTGGTCGAAGTGGTCAATATCCACGACGAAAGCCTGATTATCGAACCGATCCACCGCATCCTGTTCGGTGTGGAGACTAACGAACTGTTCGGCAGTCTCACGGCATTTTACGAATCCCAAGGCTGCAAGGCCTATGTCGCCGAGCAGGCGCCGGCAGATGCCGCCGCACATTATTATCCTTTCCGCGCGGAAAACCGCTCCGGCGTATTCGTTGTCGAGAATCCCAAATGGTCCATCCCTGTCGCGACCATCCAGACCGGCCTTGACGCATATCTGGGCGCGCATCCCTCGGCCAAGATTGACTACATCCACGGCGCGGATGTTGTGGCCGCCCTCGCCGAAAAGCCCGGCAATCTTGGCTTTATCCTGCCCGATATTGCCAAAAACGATTTGTTCCGCGGCGTTATTTTCGACGGTGTGCTTCCCCGCAAAACTTTCTCCATGGGAGAGGCGCACGAAAAGCGCTACTACATGGAAGCCAAAACGATCGTCAAGTGATCTCTTCGGACGCAGCCTTTCCGGCTGCGTCCTTTTTCGTCCAGCGAAGCACCGCTTCCCCGTTTTCCACCGTGCAAAGCACGAATGCCGGCGCCAGCAGGAACGGCCGGTCCGGCGCAAAGGGACAACGCAGGCAGAGCGTCCCCTCCGCAGCCTCCGCTTTCAGCTCGCCGCGCTCCACCAGGCTATCCAACACCACATCCCCTGTCCATAACTGCCTTTCTGTCTGCCGTGCGTCCGGAGGCGGCGCCTGTTCTGAAGCGTCCTGTTGAGACACGGACTGCCGGCCGACCTCCTCTTCCTCTCCGGCAGAGAGATAAAAGTCGGATGGCTGCTGGTTCGCATACCCGGCCGTTTTCAGTGTTTCTCTGGATAAATGCCGCGTCAGCCGCAGCCGTCCTCCGACCGGTTCCGGTAGGCCGACCAGCAGCGGCCTTGCCCCATCCGCCGCTGCATAGCAGCGCAGCAGCAGGTCGCAGGGAATCGCACAGTCCAAATCAATCCGTACTCCGTAAGCGTCGGGCAGCCATTCCAGCCTGCCTACCGCACTGCCGCGGAACCGAACCTCTGCCTGCACCGCCGCTCCCCCTCCTCCCGTAAAAAAGCGCGTATCCAATAATAGGATACGCGCTTTTGCCTGCAAATATGACGTTCAGCCCTGTACAGATCCCAAGCCGAAGCTGACGGCCAGAGCCTCATCCACATGGCGCATCGCATTTTCATCGAGCGAGCCCATCTTTTCGCGCAGGCGCTTTTTATCCAGCGTCCGGATCTGTTCGGTCAGGATGATGGAATCCTTGGTCAGTCCGTAGTTGGGCGCACCAAGCGTGATGTGGGTCGGCATCTTGGCCTTGTTGACCTGCGATGTGATAGCGGCGGCAATCACCGTCGGGCTGTACCGATTGCCCACATTATTCTGGACAATAAGTACTGGACGGATGCCCCCCTGTTCGCTGCCGACCACCGGGCTGAGATCGGCATAGTAAATATCTCCCCGTTTGATGCTGGTATCCACTTTGGTTCACTCTCCGATGAAATAGATTTGCGGTTTGTCCGCAAACCTATTTTCCCCACGCCACAAGAAAATATAACAGTCGTGTAAAAAACTATGGCATAAGGTCAGGGAATTTTCCCCGATTCATCCTATGCGAACCACAGGCGGATTGTCAGCCCCTGTAAAAACGCGGTACCCGTCGGCTGATGCTGCACACCACCTCGTAGGAGATCGTGCCAGCAGCCGCCGCTGCGTCCTCCGCCGTCCAGGTATCTGCGCCCCATACGATAACCTCGTCCCCGCGCTGCACGCTTTCTCCCTCTGGGACGCGTGCCATACACATATCCATGCAGATGCGTCCAAGCACGGGCGTACTCCGTCCATTGATGACCACCCGCGCCTTTCCGGAGCCGGTGCGCAGGAATCCATCCGCATAGCCGATCGAAACGACCGCAATGCGTGCCGGACCATCTGTTTCAAAGGTGCGGCCATAGCTGACCGTCGTATGCGCAGGGATATCGCGAACCTGCACCACGCGTGCCTTGACCGTCATGGCCGGCCTGAGATCGAGCACCGGCGGCACAGAGACATCCGGCCGGTATCCATACAGGATGATGCCCGCCCGCGTCATGCTGCAGTGCATCTGCTCATAACTCTGGATTGCGCCGCTGTTGGCGCAATGCCGCAGAGGCAGGTCGAGTCCGGCCTGCCGCAGGCCGTCGCACACCGCCTCAAACCGCTGATATTGGAGCGCCGTGTACGCTCTGCCTTCCGGTACGTCGGAAACCGCAAAGTGTGTAAAAATCCCCTCGGAATCCAGCCCAGCCAGATCGGAACACCACAAAATCTGCTCTATTGTCCGCTCCGTGTCCCATGCTGAAAAACCCAGGCGCGTCATGCCGGTATCCAGCTTGTAGTGTACCGCGATCCTCTCCCCCGTGCGCACGGCGGCCTCTGACAACAGGCGCGCGGTTTCGGTATCATAGACCGGCGCCGTGATATGGCAGCGGGCAATGGTATCCATATCGGCCTCATCCACATATCCCAGAATCAAAATTGGCTTGTGGATACCGTTTTCGCGCAGCTCCACCGCCTCCGGCACGGTCGCGGCGGCGAAATACGGCGCGCCGATCTCCTGTAAACGCGTCGCGATCTGCACCGCGCCATGCCCATACGCATCCGCTTTTACCACACACAGCACCGGCGATTTTGCCTGCGCACAGATTACACGGTAATTATGTTCGATCGCACCCAAGTCTACTTCCGCCCAGGTGCGGTGCTTGCTCGGTTCCATTCTTTGCTCATCCCCTAATTTATGTTTCCTGATACGACATGACCTGGATTGTCAGCACCCGTTTTCCGTCCGCATACAGCTCCGCGCAGACGAGCTGCCGTCCGTTTTCGGTCAGCCATACCTGTTTTTCTATTTTGCCATCCGTACCGTCCTCCGCATACCGGAGAACAAGCAACTCGGTCCCCGAAGACTGTTCTGTCCATTGCTGCTCCGGCTCGCTGTTACGCAGATCGGACAGCAGGCAGAACAGCCCGTCCGCAGGCGTCAGCCCGGTGCGCTGCGGCATCGCGTCGTCCAGCACCATGCCATCGTACTGCAGAGAAAACGCCCCGTTGTCCGTTCCGGCAATGCGCCCTCCGATCCCCGCCAGGGATTCCGGCGCGGTGATCGTGAATGTGTCCGCATCTTCTTTATTATAATTATAATCCATCTCATATTCCAGCACAGAATCCTCTAAATCGGATAAAACTTTGATATGCGCCTCAAATCCCGTCAGCGCGCTGAAATATTCGCGCACACTTTCCCCGTCCGCCGCGGGCGCGCCGCAGCCGGAAAGCAGGCACAGGGCCAGCGCGGCCGCACATAGCCTTTGTTTCAGATCACCACTCCCTCGTATTATACCGTTTGAGCAAATCGGGCAGGAAGTGCAGCAAATCGCCCGGCGTCATGCCGTACTCAGAGCGCGCGTTGGCCGCCATGTCCCCGGCGCGTCCATGCAGCCAAGCCGCCGCACAGGCGGCGTCCACAGGATCCAGCCCTTGTCCGCACAGGGAGACCAGCATCCCCGCAAGCACATCCCCGCTGCCCCCTTTCGCCATGCCGGGATTCCCCGAATGGTTCCGGTACAGTCTGCCATCCGGCGCCGCGATCAGCGTGCGGTGTCCCTTGTACAGCAGTATGCAGCCCATCTTACGGGCGAACAGCGTCAGCTCGCCCTGCTGCGGATTTTCCAGGCCGGACAGACGGGCGAATTCCCCCGCGTGCGGCGTAAGGATGACCGGCTGTGCCGCCTGCCGCAGTATATCCTTATGCGCGGTCAGCGCATTTATACCATCCGCGTCCAAAACAATCTGACATTTTGCATTTTCGATCAATGTCACGACAATTTCCGCGACCGCGTAAGACCGCCCCAGACCGCAGCCGATCAGCAACGCGTCTGCCTTTTCCGCGAGCGACAGCAACGCCGGCAGTGCCTCGCGCGACAGCATCCCATCCGCACCGCACGGCATCGGCCGAACAACCGGTTCATTGAGCTTCACCGCGAGCACGGGCCAAGCGCGCTCCGGTGTCGCCAGCGTCACCACGCCGCTTCCCATGCGCACCGCTCCCTGCGCGGCAAAATAAGCCGCTCCGGTATATCCCGCACAGCCGCAGACGCACAGCACGCGGCCAAAGTCATTCTTGTTCGCCTCCGCAGCCCGCTCCGGTATGATGCGGTCCACATAGCTCTGATCAAGTTCTGTCATCATTTTGTAAGGCTCCTTCATCCCGCTCCTGCGGGTATGGTCATAATTTTGTCTTCCGGATCCGCAATATCCCTTTGTTTATGAAAAAACGGACTCCCTGCTATCCAAACCTTTCCTGCCCTCTACAGCATAGCATTTTTACCGGATCCCCGTCAAGGAATCCGGCGGCATTCTTTCTTTTCCGTCACCGGCGGCCACTGTACCGGAATAAACTGAACCGAAGGAGTGTGATCAATTGGCTATTCGCATTTTTATAGACCAGGGACATAATCCCAGCGGCCCCAATACCGGAGCGGAGGGCAACGGCCTGCGCGAGCAGGACGTCAATTTTATCGTTGGCGTATATCTGGCCGACCTGCTCCGCGCTGACCCTCGCTTCGAGGTGCGCCTGAGCCGCAATTCCCCTGACGAAATACTTGGCACCAGTAATGCCAGCAGCCTTGCCGCGCGCGTGCGCATGGCAAACAGCTGGCCCGCCGATTATTTTATCAGCATCCACTGCAATTCCAACGTCAATCCGGCCATCAACGGTACGGAGGTCTATGTTTTTCAGCAAAATACGCAGCCCTATTGGCTTGCACAGCATGTCCTGATCGGCATTGTCGAGCGCGTCGGTACCAAGGATAATGGCGTCCGGCTGAATCCCAGCCTGTTCGTACTGCGGCGCACCTCCATGCCCGCGATCCTGGTCGAGCTTGCCTATCTCAGCAACGCCGAGGACGCCCAAAAGCTGCGCGACGACCCTTACGGCTTTGCCCAGGGGATCTACAACGGCCTGCTCAGCTATTTCGGCTTTGCCCCACTTTGACAGGAAAAAGCAGGCGGTCCAAAGGCGGATACGCATAAGGAATAACAAAAAGGGCAGAAAAAGCGCAAAAAAGAGGCAATCACCGTACAAGAGTCTTTATGACAAGAGAATAAGCGCCAGAAAACGGCACTATCCGACGGATAGTGCCGTTTTTCTTATCTACAAGGAGGACCAAGAACTTGACTCTGCTGTTCTACAGCTATTGTATCACGGGCATCTCTAAGCCTACTGATACATGATTTCATTAACCTTAAAACTTATTATACGAGGAGGAAAGTCTATGAGAGAAATGAGCTTTGATTATTACTACGACGAACAGTCGGAGAGTTTCCGCTTTCTGCGCGTCCCCCGGTTGCTGTTTACCGCCCCGCAGTTTCGCGGCCTGTCCACAGACGCCAAACTGCTATATAGCCTGATGCTGGACCGTATGTGTTTATCCGCCCGTAATGGCTGGTATGACGAGCAGGGACGCGTATTTATCTATTACACTGTCACGGATATCGCGGAGCATCTCAACTGCAAAAAGGACAAGACATTAAAGCTGCTGAATGAGCTGGATAACAAAAAAGGCGTCGGCTTAATAGAACGTATCCGTCAGGGACAGGGCAAACCGTCCAAAATTTATGTCAGGCAGTTTACCGCGCAAGGGCATCCAGAGCCGCCCCATCATCCCACCGGCAGCCGTAATCAAAACTGCACAGAAACGGAAGTCTTGACGGCTCAAAACGATACCTCTGCACCGCGGAAAACAGGAAGTCAAGAATACGGGAAAACCGAATGTAATTATACGAATAAGAATTATACTGAGTTAATGAAATCTATCCATCTATCTATCCATCCCGAAACGGATTTACAGCGGGACAGTCAGTTATCAGGCCAGCCAAATCCAGTCACACAACAGGCAGCGACGCCTCGCGGCGTCGCTGTCCGCGCAAGTATGGCATTTGTGTCACAAACGCCGCTTGTCAGGGGTATGCCCCTGAAACCCCACCCGCAGCAACAGGGCGTTACCCCATGCGCGGAGGGTATCCCGCCGTCCGTCCGCCGTCAAGGCCGGGCGTTTGCTGCGCAACCGCCCGCGAGCAGCCCTTTTGATGGGGCGGGCCTTGACTGCGGGCCTCCGGCGGGATTAGAGGCCGCCAAGGGGATAACACCCTCACAGGGCGCGGCAATGCGCGCCCTGCGTTTATTCTGGGAAACTACGGAAAGCCTGCGCCCAAAACGCAGGCAGAAAGAAATCAGTCCCAAGTTGGGACTGATTAAATCCCGTGAAAGCAGAGGAATCCAATATGCGTTACACTAACAAGCAAGGTAGCAGTCTATGGAAATTAAACGCAGGGAGGTATATAAAATCGGAGAACAATACGCATATATCCGCGTCAGCAGCCGTGACCAGAACGAGGAGCGGCAGCTTATCGCCATGCAGGAACTTTGCATCCCGAAACGAAATATTTACATCGACAAGCAGAGCGGAAAGGACTTCAAGCGGCCGCAATATAAAAGGCTCGCGCGGCGCATGAAAAAAGACGACCTGCTCTATATCAAGAGCATCGACCGTCTGGGGAGGAATTATAAAGAAATTCTGGAACAATGGCGCATTTTGACTAAGGAAAAGGGCGTGGATATCGTCGTGATGGACATGCCCCTGCTCGATACCCGGCGCGGCAAAGACCTGATGGGGACATTCCTCAGCGATATTGTATTGCAGGTGTTGTCCTTTGTCGCGGAAAATGAGCGCGAAAACATCCGGCAGCGGCAGGCCGAGGGCATCGCCGCCGCCAAGGCGCGCGGCGTCAAGTTTGGCAGGCCAGCCCTGCCCCTGCCCGATAACTTCCGCGAGGTACATAAGGCATGGCGGGAAAAGAAAATCCCTCTCCGGCTGGCAGCGAAAGCCTGCAATATGCCGGAAGGGACTTTTTATTATAAGGCTGTGAAGTTTGAAAAAGGGGGTTAAATAAAGCGGCCAAAAATTTGGGAATGTGTACATTTCCAAATTTTTGGCCGGTAAGCACCTATGGCAATTATACTCTATATTCCTTACTTTTTCAATGGATTCCATGCAAATTTGTAGTTCCAAATAACACTTTGAAAACGTACAATTATCCAAAACGATAGGGGGTGATTTCCACATTTTCTGCTATTTACGTCAAAAAATAAGGAGGGAAACCACATGAAAAAGCAAATGTTGTCGGCATTTTTGGCTGCGTCCATGGTGCTGACAATGGTTCCCGCTGCGTCTGCTGTGGATGAGACAGAAGAAACATCCACTGTGACGACCAGCACAGAACCACAGGAAACAACAACGCCTGCGGGCACAGAGCAGCCACAGGCACCAGATGAAGAAACGGTCGAAAAAAACGAAGATGCTCAGGGTGGTACCAATAATGTAGAGGCCGACTCCGAAGATGCCACTGACGTTGAAGATACAACGGAAGATACAGGCAATGAAGGTATCGACACATTAGCGGAACTCAAGAGTGCAATCACAAATGCTGATGACGATGCATCATCTGAAATCACGCTTAGTGGTGATATTACGATTCCAGCAGGCCCGGAAAACAATATCGTGATTAACAGCGAAATCACAATTAATGGTAATGGGCATAAGTTGATAAAAACTTTTGATACTACCCAAGGCGATTCGGGCTACGGCAACTACGAAGCCGTTTTCCAGATCAATGCCGGGAATGTCACGATTAAAAACCTGACCATGTCCGGCCTGGAGAACGGAATGAAGGACGAAGCCGCGATTTATATTGCGACCAATGAAAGTGTTACTATTACGGAGTGCAAGTTCATAGGAACACAGAATGAGGATAATTCCTATGGAACTGCCGGTATCATAGGAGCAACCGGTTATTCTCCGGTAGTTCATGTGAGTGACTGTGAGTTCCAGTACGTCAAGTATGGCATGTACTTTAACTCGATTGGCAGCCAGTCTGTCATTTCCGACAACATGCTTGATACCACAAGCTATACGGGCATTTATATGGATGTACCGGCAAGCAGTACAGGGATAACTGTCAGCAATAATAATTTGACGAATATTGCGATGACATCCTACAATTCTGTACCGTTTATTTCAGGTATCTATGTAAATGAGTTGAGCGAAAGCACTTCGGCACTTCCGGTAACAATGAAAAACAATACCGTTGAGCTGTCAGAAACCGCCCAAAACAACGGCGGTATCGCTATCAAAAACAGCAAGGTGGCGAAAATTGGCGAAACTTATTATGCAACGCTTGAAGGTGCGATTACGGCAGCAAAAGCAAACGATACCATTGTGCTGAAGCAGGACATTCAAATTGCTGCCGGAAATGCAAATAATATTGTAATTAATAAAGCAATTACGATTGACGGTGATAACCATACGATTATCCGTTCCTTTGATAAGGTACCGGATACAGCTGATCCGAGCTACGGTAACTATGAATCTGTTTTTGTGATTCAGTCTGCTGGTGTCACTATTCAGAACTTGAAAATGGCTGGTCTGGAACAGGGAATGAAGGACGAAAGTGCAATCTGCATTGAAGCAAATGGCACAAACGAATCGCCGATTCAAATTCTTAACTGTACATTTGTTGGTTCTGCGGATGCAGTAAATTCCGGTATTGTTGGTATTCTGACGCTTCCACGCCAGCCACAAACAGGCGGATATGTGAATGTCCAGAATTGTAAGATGGAAAATCTGAAATATGGTATGTATTTCAATTCGATTTCCAATGCAACGATTCAGGGGAACACGATTGACGGTACTGCGTATACCGGTATTTATCTGGAAGGCACTGACGTTACTCTGAAAGGCAATACGCTGAAAAACATTGCGACAGCAAACAACGAAACCGCAGATTTTTCCTCCGGTATTTTTATGGGCGGAACGAGCAGCCGGATGAAGGTCAGTGAAAATAACATTGCACTGGCTTCTGGTAATACCAATGGTTACGAATTGGGCATGACGCAGGATGGAAGCGCAGCCGAAGTGACCGTTATGGTGGGCGATGCACCATATACCTCTTTGGAAGCAGCCGTTGCCGCTGTGCAGGCAGGTCAAACCATCACCCTGTTACAGGATGCAGAGCTTACGCAGTCCATTGTGATTGACGAAGCCAATGTGACGCTGGACGGTGCCGGTCATACGATTGCCTATACCGGGAATGCAACGGCAGAAAAACCCGCAGGTGCTCTGATTGTCGCACAGGCGACGGGAGACCCGGCAGGCGGCACCCCGCAGTCCGGCGCAGATAGCTTTACCCTGAAGAATGTAACGGTGGATGCTGAAAACTGTAAGTACGGTGTACAGCTGTATTGCATTGAGAAAAGTAAGCTGGACAGTGTTACCGTAACCAATGGAGTATACAGCTCGATTCTGGTCAACGGTGCAGAAGCAGAAGTTGCAAATACGACCGTAGATAATGGAATTGAGTACGGCGTAGGAACCGGCGTAACCACGTTGCCCGAAATCACGTTGAACAACGTCACCGGTAAGCCGAATGGGCCGCTGATTAAGGTGGACAAAAGTACTATTGAAAATATTAAGAACAACGTGTCAGGAATGAACAACTTCACTCCTGAGCAGATCGTTGGAGAAATCAACAAAAAACTGGAAGGCGCACAGGTCGTACTCGGAGAAGATGGTTCGGCTACCAGTCCGGTTACGTCGTTTACCATCACCTTTGACCCAGCGGGCGGCACCTTCTCGGATGGCGATACCAATAGCAGAACACTGACGACAAACAACGAAGGCAAGCTGAAGGCGTTGCCGACTGTCACAAGAGAGGGCTATACTTTCGAGGGCTGGTACGCGAGCGGAATCGGTCAGATTGATGTAAATACAACCTTTACGCAGGATACTACAGTTTCTGCAAGCTGGGATTCAAGCAATTCCTCTTCCGGCGGTGGTTCTTCCGGCGGCGGTGGCGGTTCCAGTAGCTCCAGCAGCCGCTATTCGGTTTCTGTCTCCTCCACTTCCAACGGTAGTGTGAGCGTCTCCCCGAAGAGTGCATCCAAGGGCAAGACCGTTACCATTACTGTCAAGCCCGATGCCGGCTATGAGCTGGACGAGCTGACGGTAACTGATAAGGACGGCGACGAAATCAGCGTGGAGCGTGAGAGCGACACCAAGTACACCTTTACCATGCCGTCCGGCAAGGTGACGGTTAAAGCGACGTTTGCCAAGGTGAGCGAGCAGCCGGAACCCGGTTCGATGGCCTTTACCGATGTAGCGTCCAGCGCATACTACTATGACGCGGTCAAGTGGGCGGTCGAGCAGGGTATTACCAGCGGTATCACCGCGACTACTTTCGGCCCGGATGCGTCCTGCACCCGTGCGCAGATGGTATCTTTCCTGTGGCGTGCAAACGGCTCGCCCAAGGCGGCCGGTGCAAACCCGTTCACCGATGTAAGTGCGGATGCGTATTACTATGACGCGGTTCTGTGGGCGGTTGAAAAGGGCATCACAAGCGGCACCAGCGCGACTACGTTCAGCCCGAACGCAACCGTTACCCGCGGCCAGACCGTATCTTTCCTGCACCGTGCGAACGGCTCCCCGGCCGTTTCCGGCAGCAGTCCGTTTACCGACGTAGCGGCAGACGCTTACTATGCGGCGGCTGTCCAGTGGGCGGTTGCGGAGAATATTACCGCAGGCACGAGCGCGACCACGTTCAGCCCGGATGCAGCCTGCACCCGCGGCCAAATCGTGTCGTTCCTGTATCGTGATATGGCATAAGCGATCTCTTATTGCGTAAGCACCTGAAAGAAGGACTCCCGTGTGGATATCACACGGGAGTCCTTTTATCTCTTTCACAGGCTGTTCGTATATTGACTTTTCCTGCTTTCGGCGGCCTTAATGTGTCCCGAGTCGGGACTCATTTTTTCTGCCTGCGTCTTGGGCGACGGCCTGCTGGAGTACCAGAATAACCACTGGGCGCGCAATGCGCGCCCAGTGGGGGCGTTATCCCCTTGGCGGCCTTTAATCCCGCCGGAAATCCGCAGTCAAGGCCCGCCCCTTGATGGGGCGGCTCGCGGGCGGCTGCGCAGCGGACGCCCGGCCTTGACGGTGGACGGACGGCGGGATACCCTCCGCGCGCGGGATAACGCCCCGCTGCTGCGGGTGGGGTTTCAGGGGCTCGCCCCTGACAAGCGGCATTTTTGTCACAAATGCCATACTTGCTTGTACAGCGCCCCTCCGGCGGCGCTGTATATTGAATATCCTGGTTTAGCCGGCCTGATAGCTGTCCGGCTGTAAATTCATTGTGGGATAATGAATAGAGCGAATTAGCCTGGTACAATTTTTTCTATTCTGTATTTTTAAGAATAGCCTCGAAAAGAAGTTTATTTTTAGAATCTTTGCTTTCATTTGTCGAAAATTTTTAATTTTATCTCATTTCTCAGTAATAATAGTCAGAGGGAATACTTGATAACTGAATAAAGCGTTCCAGATACATTCCCATGCAGGAGAGCCAGACAGCAGGTGCGCCATAATTGCCCGGATAGGCAGGAGCGAACAACGCCACGCTGTAAAGCAGCCACAGGTCAAAACTGCGGGCCATGACCCTGTATGGATGATAATGATACTTGCGTCGGCTATGCGTCACAGCGCAGGACGCCCCGCCACGGGAATGGAGGGAGGTACAGACCTATGGAGCGGCTCGGCCAGCCGCCGTCTGAATTGCTTTTGATTCCTTTTAAGGCATAAGGAAAACCGCGCTGGATAGTACGGCGCGGTTTTTGTCGTATCATTTGAAAATCGGTCCCAAGTCGGGACGCATTAAGGAGGTGTTTTTTCATGGCAGGCCGTACCCAGGTAAAGCCGCCACAGAGAAAAAGAATGATTGACGGTACTACATACATCGTGACCTCGCATTTCAAACAGACTGGCAGCACCGCAGCCGACCATATCCGGCGTCTGATCGACACAGAAACCAAAAGTGATAAAATAAAGCGGATTCATTGAAAATTTGCATTATTTATTGATTTTTGGTATAATAATAGTGTCATAAAAGACCAATTGCGGTGACTGCCGGAATGGAGGTCTGCAATGAAAAGGCAGTCTGATAAACAAACTTTCAGCATGAACTTTGGAGCAAAAAAATGGGCGGCTCTCTATGTTCGTCTCTCCCGTGATGACGACAGCGAGGGCGACAGCAACAGCATCGCCCATCAAATTGAAATCCTGAAAAAGTACGCAAAAGACCATAATATTATTAAAATAAAGAAATAGTTACACCAGGTTCTCCCGAAACAGATTGTCCTGTGTACGCTCCTATTTCGCTTGTCCGATTTAATTTTGTCACTTTATATGTAATATGACTTCTTGTTTGAATATCAGGTATTTCTTCAGTTGTTTCGATAACATCTGTATTAAAGACATTAAATTCT
The DNA here is from genome assembly GCF_025567315.1 of Agathobaculum ammoniilyticum. Lineage (NCBI taxonomy): Bacteria > Bacillati > Bacillota > Clostridia > Eubacteriales > Butyricicoccaceae > Agathobaculum > Agathobaculum ammoniilyticum. Next base: position 79,962 of record NZ_JAOQJE010000001.1, on the reverse strand, counting down.
TCAACAACTTCACTATCAGGTAAATTTTCTTGTTTTGTCTCTGCATGAACACTTAAAGTGTTGCTAGTTAATATTACAGCCGTTGCTAACAATAACGATACTATTTTCTTCATAGATTAGTTCCCCTTTCTGTCAAAAATAAAATACATAGATAACATAAGACATGCAAATCTAATGCTCCATGAGTAATTAGAAATTCTGCTTATAGCGTATTCAGTGGTAGTTACGTCTATACAATCGGAAATAATAGTTGCTATTGGTGTTGAAAGTAAACATATACATACTAATATCACGATTTTTCTAAAATTTCTATTTTGCATTTAACTCCTCCTTTCCTAGATTTACATTAGTTAGTCTAAGCTAATCTTAGAATAACTAATGCTCTTTTATTTGTCAACATTTTTTCACGTGCAGAAAAGAAAAAGCCCTGTCAAGAGCCTTGCCACCATTGGTGGTGCTTTGCACTCTTTACTGGGCTTTTTGTTTGCTGTATCTTCCATGCAAGAGGAAATTAAAGACCTCTGTTCCATTTCGCCTTTAGATAATCTTCATAATCTCCCTCATTAAAGTCTACTTGTGGAGAAGTATTAGGAATGTTTTTTCTGTTGTCAATATCTGCAAGTTGACGGAATATCCAATCATCATAAGGGTTGTGGTATTTATACTCTTTCGGTTGTTCTCTGTATCGGTCTAACCCTCGCATTTCCTTATGTACTTTCATCATACGTTCTATTTTTTGACGCTGTATCAACTGTTTGATTTCCATAAGTTCTTCCAACTCCGTAACCTCATTGGTAATGTAGTTATGGATATACTGTATGAGTTTATATGCCTTGTAAAATCTACATTCTTTTTCATCATTGAAAAACTCATTTTCAGACAGATAATCTAAGGAAACATTAAAGTCTTGTTCCCGTTTGACAATATCCATGATGTAAGGTTCTGTGTGGTCAATATACTTCCATTCTCCCGATAATAATTCATTGGGTGTTACACTCAGCACGTCCATTATCTTTTCCAGCGTATCAAAGGTAGGATAATTCACGCCACGTTCAATCTTGGAAAGGCTCTGCATATTGATACCGATTTTGTCCGCAAGTTCCTGCTGTTTCATTCCTCTGTGTTTTCTTATGGTTTGTATGTTCTCTCCTAAGAAACTGATTTTCTTTTCATAATGCTCCATAACTTAGTATAACCGCTCCTTTCATTGCTTTTCTTGGTATTTATAAGCATATCATACTTAATACATATCAAAAAGTCAACAAAAACTTCTTGACAAGTAATTCTAATGGCGTTATTATCGTGTTAGATAGAGTGATTAAGCACGCTAGGGTCAATCACGTGCTTGAGTAAGCATAGAAAAGATGTATTTTCATTTTGATAGCATGAATGAGCATGGACTATCAGACAGAAAATAAAGTTTCTGACTGGGGCTGTTCCGTTTAGCCACGAGCCTTACAAGGCTCGTGAGCGTTAAGAACGGATCAGACACAGGAAGAAAGGGAACGCCTTTAGGCGTTCGTAAAGGGCGTATATGTAACACCGCCCTGCGCATACATGTCATAGTACCTAGAAACTGTGATAAATAAAGGAAAAAACACGATTTTTACCCCGCAAAAAAACGGGAAGTACGAAAGGAGTAATGCACTATAACTACACACAAAAATTTATCCGTTAAGATTGATTACATCAGTATTGTATTCGATACTGCAACCGCCGAAGATGTCATCATGCACATTTTAGGTTTACCGACTGATATTTTCAATGTCTATCCGGCAAGCATTAAATTCAAGACTTATCAAGCACGCTGGCAGATTGGAGATATTTATGTATCGGGGGACGCAAGAAAGACAGAGGACAACCCACAAGGGCTAGGCTGTTATCTTGTTATGACTGGCAGAGGTTGTGATGATATTTTCCGTATTCTCGACAGTAGGAATTATACCTTTGGAGATATGTTCAAACATTGTGAGCGAAGATATGGACTGGATAACTTCCATTTCACTAGACTGGATATTGCCATTGATGATAAGAACGAAAAGCCATTTTTTACCATAGAGCAGATAAAGAAGAAATGCGAAAAAGAGGAATTTATCTCGAATAGTGAGGGCTACCACTTTGACGAAAGCAAGTTTGATGATTTCGACACCGCAAAGACCGTTTATATCGGTGCTGGGAAATCGGGATTGTCCTACCGCTTTTATGACAAGGATAAGGAAGTCTGTTCAAAACATAATAAGACACTTGATGAAGTCGGCAGTTGGAAACGGACAGAAATGCAACTGCGTGATGATAAGGCTCATGCTTTTGCCATGACATTCAAGGACAGACCGCTGGAACTGGGAGAACTGGCTTTCGGGCTATTGGCAAACAACCTACGCTTTGTCGTACCAAACAGAAACGAAAGTAATAAGAGCAGGTGGAAAACTTGTCGGTTTTGGGAACGCTTTTTAGGGGCTGTGGAAGTCTTAAAACTGCAAGTACCAAAACAGCAAAATTCCCTTGAAGAAACACAGCAATGGCTCACAGAGGGTGGCGTGATTTCCGCTGTCAAAAGTTTTTACTTCTTGGAAGAACATGACGCATTAGGTGGACTGGAAAAAGTGGGAACTATGCTTGATAAGGCAAGATACAGTAATTCCCTTTCCAGTAAATTAACCGCCCATTTACAGAGGATAAACCGCACCGACCTTATCCCTTATATCCAATATGACACGAAACATGGGAAAGGGGGTATCTGATGAATAACAACGATATTCCCGTATGGGAAAAATACACCCTTACCATTGAAGAAGCGTCAAAATATTTCCGTATCGGAGAAAACAAGTTAAGACGATTGGCAGAGGAAAACAAGGACGCTGGCTGGCTCATTATGAATGGCAACCGCATACAGATTAAACGCCGACAGTTTGAACAGGTTATTGATAAATTGGACGCAATCTAATGCAAATGAGCCTTGTATGTGTTATGATGAACACAAGTCATATCAAGGCTCTTTCCAACAAGGAAAGGAGCAGACACCATGAAAGAAAAAAGACGGGATAACAAAGGTCGTATCCTGCATACTGGAGAGAGCCAACGAACAGACGGAAAATACTTATATAAATATGTGGACGCATTTGGAAACACAAAATATGTGTATGCTTGGAGATTGACACCCACAGACCCGACACCAAAGGGAAAACGGGAAAAACCCTCACTTCGTGAACTGGAACAGCAGATAAGACGGGATATTGAGGACGGTATCGACAGCACAGGCAAGAAAATGACGCTTTGCCAACTCTACGCCAAACAGAACGCACAGAGGGCAAATGTGAAGAAA
>NZ_JAOQJE010000001.1:0-76390 GCF_025567315.1 Agathobaculum ammoniilyticum | reverse complement strand
AGAAAATGATACCAAAGAGAAAGTCGCATTGACAGAGGAACAGGAACAAGCCCTACTGTCATTCATCAGGACGGACAACGTGTATCACAAGTATTATGATGATGTGCTGATACTGTTAAAAACAGGACTTCGTATTTCGGAACTATGCGGACTGACAATCATGGATGTTGATTTTATCCATGAGGTTGTGGTTATCGACCACCAGTTACTAAAGAGCAAGGAACAAGGCTATTATATTGAAACGCCTAAGACAAAAAGCGGAACAAGGCAAGTGCCATTAAGCAAAGAAACGATACAGGCATTTCAACGAATGATGAAGAAACGCCCAAAGGCAGAACCATTTGTGATAGACGGACGGGGCAACTTTCTATTTGTCAATCAGAAAGGCAAGCCCAAAGTTGCGATTGATTACAATATGCTTTTTGTCCGTATGGTAAAGAAATACAACAAGTACCATAGGGATAACCCTTTGCCACATATCACACCGCATACGCTACGCCATACATTCTGCACAAGGCTGGCAAGCAAGAACATGAACCCGAAAGATTTACAGTATATCATGGGGCATTCAAATATCAGTATCACAATGAACTGGTACGCTCATGCGTCCATAGATACCGCAAAATCAGAGGTTCAGCGTCTAATCGCATAGAAGTATTTACCACGATTTTAACCACGCTTGATAGCGAAAATATAAGAAGATAGACCTAGATATGTGAGGTTTACCACAAAAGCAAAATGCCCGTAGAGCCGATAAAATAAGGCTTTGCGGACATTTGAGAAGATATAAAAAGATAGTCAAAAAGACATATATAATTTATTTTAAAATCTATAAGGATGATGGTTATTCTGGTGCGAACTTCAACCGACCCGGCTTTCAGGAGATGATTTCCGATATCGAAAGCGGCCTTGTGAATATGGTTATTGTCAAGGATATGTCCCGTTTCGGACGCAACTATCTTGAGGTGGGAATGTATACCGAAATCCGCTTCCCGGAATTTGACGTGCGGTTTATCGCCGTCAATGACGGTGTAGACAGCGAACGCGAGGACAACGATTTCACTCCGTTCCGCAACATCATCAACGAATGGTATGCGAAGGACACCAGCAAGAAAATCAGGGCTGTATTCAAGGCAAAAGGCATGAGCGGCAAACGGCTTTCCACGCAAGCGCCTTACGGCTATTTGCGGGATAGGGATGGTAATTTGAGTGTAGACCCGGAAACGGCTCCGGTTATCCGCTTGATTTTCCAACTTGCCGCCGAGGGCAACGGCCCCGGTAAAATCGCACGCCATCTGCGGGAAATGGAAATCATCACACCGGGAACGCTGGAATTTGAGCGGACGGGACGAACCAAAAATTATGACCCGATACGACCTTGCCATTGGTATAGCAGCACGATTGAAAAAATTCTGCGCAACAAAGATTACCTCGGCCACACGGTAAATTTCAAGACCACCAGAAAATCCTATAAAAGCAAGAAGAAAATCCAAAATCCCGAAGAAAAGCAGGTGCTCTTTGAAAATACCCATGAAGCCCTTGTATCACAGGAGACATGGGAGATCGTGCAGAAGAACCGGGAAAACCGGCGCAGGCCCACCCGCATGGGCGATATGGGCATGTTCTCCGGCCTGTTATATTGCGCCGACTGCGGCCATACCCTCAATCTCAACCGCACAAAATCCTTGGCGCGAGAGAAGGACAGTTACACCTGCGGCGCTTACAAGCAGCAGAGAGGCAAATGTACGGCCCACTTTATCCGGGCGATTGTGCTGGAACAGCTTGTACTGGAAAACCTGCGGGCAGTCATCGCCTTTGCCCGCGAGGATACCGATGGTTTCATCCGGCAGGCCATGTCCAACCGGATGGAAGCGCAGATGCAGGAGCAGGCTCAGGCCAAGCGGACGCTGGAGCAGCAGGAACGGCGTATTGCGGAAATCGACGGCATCATCAAGCGATTGTATGAGGACAACATCAGCGGCAAACTGACCGATGAACGCTTTTCAAAAATGTCTGCTGATTATGAGCAGGAGCAGGCCCACTTACAGATGAGCGTCAAAGAACTACAGCAGACCGTAGAAGCCTGCGAGCAGCAAAACGTAAACATGGACAGCTTCATCAAGTTGGTGAAGAAATACACTGTTCCGGACAAGCTGTTTCCAGAACTTCTCCATGCTCTTGTGGAAAAAATCATCGTTCATGCGCCGGATAAGTCCAGCGGCCACCGTACTCAGCAAATTGATATTCACTATAATTTTATTGGTGAAATTGGACTTTCCCATGCAATCGACAAAAAGGAATCGGCGTGATATGCCGATAGCATATCATGCCGATTTTCCGTAGCATGAACATCCTTATGAACACGCCCCTAACGACCGCCTGCTTTTTTACCACCGCCCTATGACGGTTTTTCATAGCTTTTCGCCCGCGCGCTGTCCGTTATCCCCGCGGTTGTCGGGTCGTTGAGCGCCGCCCAAATATTGGACGCCATCAGAAACAGGCAGTAGGGATTGGTGAACGCTCCTTTCAGCACCTCCCATACCGCGCCCCATGTCGTCATATCCGAGGCTGTCAGCCCTGCATAGGCCAACGCCGTGGCGAATATTCCCAGCAGAAGCTGTATCCAGAATATCGGGTTCCTGAGCCGCACTTTCAGATTCATATGCCGCCTCCCATCCGTATATATTGAGACGCCGCCCTGCGGCGACCCTCCCGCTTTTATTTATATGCGCCACGCATTGTCCAATTTCGAATAAATGGGAAGTCGAGTACCCGCATCAGACCCATTTCAGAATGTCTTTCCGCATCCGCGCGATAATCCGTTTTTCCAGTCTTGATATGTAGCTCTGCGAAATGCCGAGCAGGTCCGCGACCTCCTTCTGCGTCATGGCTTCCGGCATATTGATGCCAAACCGCATGGAGATGATCTGTCGCTCCCGCGCTGGCAGGCGTTCCAGCGCGCGCAGCAGCAGCGTGCGGTCTACATCGTCCTCCAGCGGCCGCATCACGCTGTCCGGCTCGGTACCCAGAATATCCGACAGCAGCAACTCGTTTCCATCCCAGTCCGAGGAAAGCGGCTCATCAAACGAAACCTCTGTCCGGCGGCCCGCGATTTTGCGGAGATACATCAATATCTCATTCTCAATGCAGCGGGACGCATAGGTTGCCAGCTTGACGTTTTTATCGCTCCGGTAGGTGCTGACCGCCTTGATCAGCCCGATTGTCCCGATCGAGATCAGATCCTCCGTCCCCACGCCGCTGGATTCAAATTTGCGCGCCAAAAACACGACAAGCCGCAGGTTGTGTTCGATCAGCGTATTTCTGGCCTGCTCGTCTCCGGATTGGCAGGCCAACACCGCATCGGCCTCCTCCTCTGCAGAAAGCGGCGGGGGCAACACCTCGCTGCCGCCGATGTAGTAAACCGGCTGCTTTGCAAACAGGCTCTTCAGCTTTCTGATGATCCATTGGAATATCATGCTTCTCTCCCTTTCATACACCGATCAATCCGTCATACGCACCCTGTCCGATCTGATCCGGCCCAACCGCACAGACGCAGTCCAGCGGTTTCCCATCTGCACGGTACACGCTGTCTGGACGGAAATACAGCAGCAGGCCGCTCTCCGTGCCCACCGCGCGGTACGGCAGCAGCCCAAACCGGCCTGCCAGCCTGGGCGGGAGTCTGGCAAGCGCCTCCGAGGCAGCCATTGTGCCATCCCGTAGCGGCCGCCCTGCCTCTCCCAGCAGTTCCACAGCGGCCGCTCGATCCATCACGACCACCGGTTTTCCCGAAACCGGTTCAAACAGCCCGTTTCCGGTATCATGCAGGACGCGCAACTCGCACGCCTTTCCCCCAAAGCAGATCCGCAGCGTCTCCACCTCCCGCCGAACCGGCCCATGCAGCGCATCTCCACGCAGAAATATCCCGCTGACCGCGTAACCGGCTGCGGCGGCTAAAACCAGAACGCGCAGCGGAACAGCGGCATAGTATCCCGCCCCTGTCAAAAGCTGCCGGCCGGACGCCGCGCCAAGCGCCGCCGCAAGCCCCGCAAAAGAGGCTGCGACGACAAAGTACAGCGCGCACAGGCGCGCGAAAGCGCGCTGTCCAGCAAAGGCCGCGGCGCACAGGCCGATTCCGGACAAAATCCGCAACGGAGCCAGCGCCAGTGCGGGGAACAGCATCGCCGCAGCCGAATAGGTGCCGCCTACCGCTGCCGCCCCCAGTAGCCGCCTCCGTTTGACGGATACCCCGCCCAGCCTGGCCGCGGCGAGCAGCGTCGTATAATCCATCAGTGCGTTGACCCCAAACAGGACATCCAGATAGACGACCATGCTCCACCTCCGTTCGGGGTCTATCTTATCACATACCCTGTACAATATTTGCCGAATGGAGGGCTGCTGTTTCCTGTCGAAAACCCGATCCGCCCTGCCGGTTATGGGCAGAGCGCAGCCTAATAACCGAACGATGGGCGAAAAAGCAGGGGATCCGGCTCGATACAGCCGGATCCCCTGCGGTTCCTTTTACACGGCGGAATTGCCGTTTATTTTTGCTGCAGCACAAATTTTTCCAGCAGTCTTGCAGCCGCCTCTACGTCGGACACCGCGCACATCTCGCTCGGCGAGTGGATATACCGCGTCGGGATGGATACCGCGCCCGCCTGCACGCCGGCACGCGTCTTTTGCAGCGCGGCCGTGTCCGTGCCGCCGAACTGCAGTATCTCCCGCTGGACGTCGATACCGCAGGCTGCGGCCGCCCGTTCGAGCGCCGCGCAGACCTCCGGCGTGCAGATCACCGACCGGTCCATGACCTTGACCGCCGGTCCCCTGCCCATATCGACCGCCATGGGCGTTTTCCGCTCGGGCAGGTCGCCTGTGTCCGTCACATCGACTGCAACGGCGATATCTGGTTCCACCGCGAACGCCGCCGCGCCCGCGCCGCGCAGGCCAACCTCCTCCTGCGCGGTGAACGCAAAATACAGGTCGTTTTCGATTTCCTGCTGGGCCAGACGCTCCATCGCGAGCAACAGGGTCACGCAGCCGATGCGATTATCCAAGTACGGACCGCACAGCACCCCGTTCTGTTCAAAGCGCGGCGCGTCGAACACCGCGAAGTCGCCGATCTGCACCTGTCTCTCTGCATCCGCCCGATCCGCCGCACCAATATCAATGAAGAGGTTGTCCAGTGTAATATCCTTGAACGGCGTTTTTTCCTCATAGGAAATCACGCCGCGCGTGCCGCCCGCAAACTGGACCTGAATATTGATCAGGTCGCCCTTGAACAGCCCGCCGACCTGTGCAAACCGGATAAATCCTTTTTCGTCGATATAGGTCGCCACCACACCGATCGAATCCATATGCGCGGCAAACAGCAGCTTTTTGCCCGCGCCTTTTTTGCGGCAGATCAGATTGCCGAGCGCATCCGTGGTGATATCGTCAATATATTCCCCCGCGATGGCGGCGATGGCTTCGCGCACCGCGTCCTCGCGGCCTGACGGGCCGAACGCGCCGCCGACCGTATTCCATAAATCAAAAACCTTGCTCATTCGTCGTCCCCTCTCAGGTCTTCCAGAAATGCCCGCGCAGCGGCCAGCACCGCCTCGCAGTCCGATACCGCCGCCACAGAGGACGGCGAATGGATATACCGCACCGGCGCGGCGGCCGCGCAGACGCGCACCCCTGCCTTGCTTTTGTGAATGCGTCCGGCATCCGTCCCGCCGGAAACACGCGTCTTGGTCTGCCAGGCGATGCCGCGCTTTGCACACGCATCGCGCAGCAGCTCAAACAGACCCGCATCGTAAATCGTCGCGCCATCCATGAGCGGCAGCACGACGCCGCCGCGCACATGGCAGACCGCTTTCCCATCCGTCACCTCCGCCAAGTCGGCGGCGGTCGTGCCTTCCAGCACCAGCGCAAAGTCCGGATCCAGTGCATAGGCCATGCTTGCCGCGCCGCGCAGTCCTACCTCCTCCTGCACGGTAAAGCAGAACCAGGTATCGATAGGCGGCTGCTCCTCCAGCAGCTTGAGCAGGGCCGCGCAACCCACGCGGTCATCGATCGCCTTTGCCTTGATCAGCCCATCGCCAAACTCGACCACTGGGGAGTCGAACACACCATAGTCCCCCAGCGACACCCGCTCCTCCGCCGCCGCGCGGCTGGACGCACCAATGTCGATATACAGATCCTTGGCCTTGGGCATGGTCCGGCGCTCGGCAGCGGTCGTCAGATGCACCGCCTTGATACCGATGACGCCTGTCACTTCCCCGAAGCGCACCGGACGCCCGATCACGACGCGCGGGTCCACCCCGCCGACAAAGCCGAATTTAATCATACCATCGTCCGTGATCTTTTTGACGATCACGCCGACCTCGTCCATGTGCGCGCACACGACAACCGGACGTTCAAGGGTTTTTCTCCCTTTGCGGAATACCATCACATTACCGATCGCATCCGTCCGCAGCGCGTCCGCGTACGGCTTTGCCTTTTTCAGCACGAACGCGCGCACAGCGTCCTCACAGCCGGACGGCCCCGGCAGCGCGCACAGCGTTTTCAGCAGCTCGGTCATTCCTCGGCCTCCCCATCAAACTCACGCAGAAACGCGGCGATCAAATCAGCTGCCGCCTCTACATCGGACAGCTTCACAACTTCGACCGGCGTATGCATATATTTCTCCGGAATCGAGAGCAGCGCGGTCGCAATCCCGCACGCCACGGTCTGCATAGTCCAGGCGTTCGTGCCGGTGTTGCCCTCCATCACCTCAAGCGAATAGCCGATGTCATTGGCCTTGGCCGCCTTGATCAGCCGCTTTGTCAGCCCTCGGTGCAGGTTCGGACCCATGCCGACCGCCACGCCGCTGCCCAGCTCAAACACACCGTCTGCGGGGCCGTCCGGCGTTTTGCCATGCGTCACATCCACCGCGATCGCATATTCCGGCTGTACGGCAAACGCGCCGGTCTGCGCGCCGAGTCCGGTGACCTCCTCCTGCGTGCTGATCAGCACCGCGATATTGCAGCCCAGCTTTTTCACCTTTTTCAGCTTCTCCACGGCCAGCAGGATTGCGGCTACACCCGCGCGGTCGTCCAGACATTTGCTGCAAAGCTGCCCGCCGAGCAGCCGCACCGGCTTCTGGGCGAATGCGATCGGCGTACCGATCCTGATCCGGTCTTTCGCATCCGTCAGGCCCGTGTCGATTAGCATTTGATCGACCGTCACCGCCTTATCCTGTTCACCCGCCTTGAGCAAATGCGGTGGCATACAGGCCACCACGCCGTACAGCGGTTCGTCCGCGAGGACCGTCACCTCCCCCGCGAGCAGCATCCGCGGGTCGACGCCACCGACCGGAGCGAAACGCAGAAAGCCGCCCTCCAGCACTTCGGTCACTACAAAGCCGATCTGATCCAGATGCGCATCCAGCAAAACGGTTTTTGCATGCTTTTTCCCGCATTTTCTATAAGCCAGCACATTGCCGCTGCGGTCTGTTTCTACCGTATCACAGTATGGTTGGAACAACGCCGCCACAGCCTGCGCCGCCTGCATTTCAAACCCACTGACCGCCGGCATTGCGCACAGCGTCCGCAGGGTTTCCTCCAAACGCAAAGACAATTCCTCCTTTTTCTGTAGAATATGGCCTGTCTCTATTATAACCGCTTCCCCCGTCCGATACAATAGCGCGGTTGACAAAGGCCGTGAAAAACAGTATAGCTGAGCTATCCTGACGGGAGTGCGTTGTTTTATGGGGCCTGTTACAGGCCGCGTTGACCGTGCGTGCCGGCGTATCCCGAAACACGATCAGCCTGACCGTGACAGGCCCGTTTAACCCAACACCCAAGCTCACCCTGATCCAGTTCATCGCGCTGTACAAAAAATTCGAGAACCTGTTCTATTTCTGACGACAGGCGCAAAAAGAATGCTGTAAATCGCAGCATCTGTTCTTCCTATTTATCAAACTGACCATTTACCCCAAGTAAAACAGACAACCACCCACATTACCCCGTATTCCAAGAAACCGTTTTTATCCATCCCCCATAGGAGAAGAAAGGCATTTAACCACATTTTGGGGAGGTGAGAAACACCTTTTTCTTACGCAACATTTTTCTCAAAAAAACATCTTTATTTTTCATATTTTCATTTTATATTCCTGTTTTCACCAACAAATATTTTAAACAAATATCGTCTTGATTGATGACTTTCCCGCATAGCAAGAACAATAAAAAAGACCTGAGGCAACAATCCAAATTGAATCATTGCCTCAGGTCTTGTCTGTTTTTTCTGAGGGATTTAGCCTATTTTATTTGAGGGAGCTACAACAAACATCTTTTTTATCAAAGCTTCGCCAGCTCCTGCGCGATCAGCTTATTGATGATCTGCGGGTTGCCCTGACCCTTGGAGGCTTTCATGCACTGGCCTACAAGAAAGCCGGTGACGTTCTTGCCCGCTTTGAAGTCCGCGACCGCTTTTTCATTTTTGGCGATCACGTCCTGCACGATGGCGAGGATAGCGCCCTCGTCCGATACCTGCTTGAGTCCCATGCGCCCGACGATGGCTTCCACTGTTTCGTCGGTTTCAAACATGCTCGGCAGCACCTTTTTGCCCGCGTTGCCCGAAATCGTCCCCGCTTCGATCAGCTTTACCAGATCGACCAGCTTATCCGCGGTCAGCTTGGTGTCCGGCAACTCCACGCCCTTGTCATTAAGGTATTTGGAAATGTCGGACAAAATCCAGTTTGCCGCAGCCTTGGGCTTGACCTGCCTGGCCGCCGCGTCGAGCAGCTCTGCCTTGGCAAAGCTGTCCGAGATCAGGCGCGCCTCCATCGCGGTCATGCCATATTCGTTCAGGTAACGCTCATAGCGCGAAATCGGCAGTTCGGGAATCTCGCTTTCGATCTGGCGCATCCATTCGTCCGAAATTTCGACCGCGATCAGGTCGGGGTCTGGGAAGTAGCGGTAGTCCTGCGCGTCCTCCTTGGTGCGCATGACCGTGTTTTTGAGCTTGACGTCGTCCCACCGGCGGGTTTCCTGCTGGATCTCGCCGCCATTTTCCACGACCTCGATCTGGCGGGCAATTTCATAATCGATCGCGCGCACCGCGCCCGAGAAGGTGTTGATGTTCTTCATCTCCACGCGCGTCCCCAGCTCCTCCGAGCCCTCCGGCCGGATGGACACGTTCACGTCGCAACGGATCGAGCCTTCCTCCATCTTGCAGTCGCAGATATCAAGGTAGGACAGCGTGGTTTTGATCATTTCGAGGAACTCCTTGGCCTCGGCCGAGGAATGCAGGTCGGGCTTTGTGACCATCTCGATCAGCGGCACACCGCAGCGGTTGAAGTCCACAACCGTACCGTCGATCTCGTCATGCAGCAGCTTGCCCGCGTCCTCCTCAAAATGGATGCGCTCAAGGCGGCAGGACTTCTTTTCTCCGTCCACATAGAAGAACACCTCGCCGTTTTCGCAGATCGGCACATCGAACTGCGAAATCTGGTAGGCCTTGGGCAGGTCAGGATAAAAATAATTCTTGCGGTCGGCTTTGCAGAGCTGGTTGACCGTGCAGCCGGTCGCCTTGCCCATCTTGGCCGCATAGTGCACAACCTGCTTGTTGAGCACAGGCAGCGCGCCCGGCATACCGGTGCAGACCGGACAGGTGTGAGTATTGATCGGCGCGCCGAACGAGGTCGAGCAGGAGCAGTAGATCTTGCTCTTAGTGGAAAGTTCCGCATGCACCTCAAGGCCGATGACAGCTTGATATTTCATTTGTCGTTTCCTCCCTTACAGCGCCGCGATGATATTTCTAAGCCCCGACGCCTGCTCAAACGCAAGGCCGGCGTTCAGTAGCTTCTGCTCGCCAAAACGCGGGCCGATGAGCTGCATTCCGATCGGCAGCTTGTTCGCGTCAAATCCGCAGGGCTGCACAAGTCCCGGCAGACCCGCGATGTTGACCGATACCGTACAAACATCCCCCGCATACATTTCCAGCGGATTGCTGGTCTTGGCGCCCAAGCCGTAGGCCGTGGTCGGCGCGACCGGAGTCAGGATGACATCGCACTTCTCAAACGCATTTGCGAATTCCTCTTTGATCTTGCGCTGCGCAGCGCGCGCCTTTTTGTAGTATGCGTCGTAATAGCCGGACGAAAGCACATAGGTGCCAAGCATGATGCGGCGCTGCACCTCCGCGCCAAAGCCCTCGGAGCGGGATTTGGTGTACAGCGCGATCAGGTCGTCGCCCGCGTTCGGGGTACGGTAACCGTACTTGACGCCGTCAAAGCGCGCCAGGTTGGAGGACGCCTCCGCGGACGACAGGATGTAGTACACCGGCAGCGCGTACTCGACCAGCGGCAGGGAAATTTCAAACACTTCTGCGCCGAGGCCCTTATAGGCTTCAGCCGCGGCGAGTACGCTCGCGCGCACCTCGTCCGAAATGCCCGCGCCGAAGTATTCCTTGGGCAGACCGATCTTCATGCCCTTGATATCCGCGTTCAGGTTTGCGCGTACGCTGCCCTCGAACGGAGCCTTGACCGAGGTCGAGTCATGCAGCGGGTCATGGCCGGTGACCGCGTCGAGCAGCATCGCCGCGTCCTCGACAGAACGGGCGAACGGGCCGATCTGGTCGAGCGAGGACGCGAACGCGATCAGGCCGTAACGGGATACCGCGCCATAGGTCGGCTTGAGGCCGACCACGCCGCAGAACGACGCGGGCTGGCGGATCGAGCCGCCGGTATCCGAACCGAGCGACAGCGGGGCCTCGCCTGCGGCGACCACCGCCGCCGAGCCGCCGGACGAGCCGCCCGGCACGCGGGTCAGGTCGTGCGGGTTGTGCGTCGGGTGCGTGGCGGAGTTCTCGCACGAGGAGCCCATCGCAAATTCGTCCATATTCGCCTTGCCGGTCACAACCACATCATGCGCATCCAGCTTTTCCACCACGGTTGCGTTATACGGCGGCTTGAAGTTATACAGGATCTTGGAAGCGCAGGTGGTCAGCGTACCCTTGGTGCAGATGTTGTCCTTGACCGCGATCGGAATGCCCGCCAAAGCGGACAGTTCCTCGCCGGCGGCGCGCTTCTTATCCACTGCCTCGGCCTGCGCGAGCGCGGCCTCCTCAGTGACGGTCACATAGCCCTGTACCCTGTCCTCAACCGCTGCGGTGCGGGCGAACACATCCTTCGCCAGCTCGACCGCCGAAACCTCCTTTTTCGCGAGCAGTTCGGACAGCTCGGCCGCTGTTTTCTCATAAAGTGCCATATTTTCCTGTCCCTCCCTTTACTCGACCACACGCGGTACGGCTACGCCGCCTGCCTGGAAATCCGGCGCGTTCGGCTCGATCAGCTCGTCCGGTGTATACTCCTGGATGACTGCATCCTCGTGGAACGCGTTCTTGCGCTCGGTGTCGATCACGTCGGTAATATCGCCGAGGTCAAGCTCAGCCAGTTTGTCCACCATGCCGACGATGCCCTGCATGTCGTCCGCCAGCCGGTCAAAAATGCCCTCCGACGAGTCCAGACGCGCAAGGGACGCGATGTGTTCAATTTCTTTTCGCGAAATTGCCATGTCAAAGTTCCTCCTGCTGTGTTGTATTTTCATTTTCTATCATTTGCTTGAATTCCTGCTCGGTCAGCACGGGAATGCCCAGTTCGGCCGCTTTCTGCAGCTTGCTGCCCGCGTTCTCCCCCGCAACGACATAGCTCGTCTTTTTGGAGACCGAACCCGCCGCCTTGCCGCCGAGGGCTTCGATCAGGTCGTTGATCTCCTTGCGGGTGTAGAGCGTCAGGCTGCCGGTCGCGACGATGGTCTTGCCCGCAAGCAGATCGCTTTTCGCGGTCTTTTCTCCGGTGAAGTTGACCCCATGCACACGCAGCTTTTCGATCAGCTCCTTGGACTGGTCAAGCTCGCGCCATGCCGCGATGCTCTCCGCGGTGGCCTGGCCAATGTCACGGATCTCGGTCATCTCCTCGACCGGAGCCGCGAGCAGCGCGTCCAAGCTACCGAAATGGTCGCTGAGCACTTTGCCCGCTTTCTGGCCCACATGCCTTATGCCAAACGCAAACAGCAGCCGCGACAGATCGCGCGTCTTGCTGGCTTCGATACCGCTAATCAGATTATTGGCCCAGGTATCCACCTTTTTGCCGAGCGGCAGGAGCTGCTCGACCGTCAGGTCATACAGGTCGGCGGCGGAGCGTACCAGTCCCGCGTCGATCAGCTTTTGCAGGTTGCCCTCGCCGCAGCCGTCGATATCCATCGCGTCGCGCGAGGCAAAGTGCATCAGGTTGCGCAAAAGCTGCGCTGGGCAGGACGCGCCCGTGCAACGGATCGCGGCCTCCTCCTCGTCGTCGAACACCGGCGCGCCGCACACCGGACAGAAGCGCGGCATTTCGTAGGGCTGCGCGTCCGCGGGGCGCTTGTCCGTGTCCACGCCGACAATCTCGGGGATGATCTCGCCCGCCTTGCGCACGGATACCGTGTCTCCTACCCGCACGTCAAGCTGGCGAATAAAATCGCGGTTGTGCAACGTTGCGCGGGAAACCGTCGTCCCCGCAAGCCGCACCGGTTCGAGCACCGCGTTAGGCGTTAAAACGCCCGTCCGTCCGACCGAGATGATGATATCCTTGAGAAGCGTCTGCTTGACCTCAGGCGGATACTTATACGCCGCCGCCCAGCGTGGGAATTTGGCGGTCGAACCCAACGTTTCGCGCTGTACGAACGCATTAACCTTGACCACCGCGCCGTCGATATCAAAATCCAGCTCGCCGCGCGTTTCACCCATGCTTTCGATCTCGCTCCGCACATCCTCCGGATCGGTATAGACCGGATAGCGCGGGCTGACCGGAAAACCAAGCCGTTTCAGGTAGTCCAATGACTCCGTATGGCTCGCGAGCGGCAACTCGTCGCTGTTCTGGATGTTAAAACAGAAAATGGAGAGCTTGCGCTGCCTGGTGACACCGCTGTCCTTTTGCCGCAGCGAACCCGCCGCCGCGTTGCGCGGGTTGGCGAGCAGCGGCTTTTCATGCAGCTCGAGCTCGCGGTTGAGTGCGTCAAACACGGACTTTTTCATATATACCTCACCGCGCACGATCAGGTGCGGCGGCGCGTTTTTCAGCTTGCGCGGGATATCCCTGACTGTTTTCAGGTTGGCGGTCACGTCCTCGCCGACCTGCCCGTCGCCGCGCGTCGCGCCGCGGACGAACACCCCGTCCACATACTCGAGCGCGACTGAAAGGCCGTCGATCTTATACTCGACCACATATTCCGCCTGCCCCACTGCGCCCTCGACGCGGTCATAGAATTCGGAAAGCTCGTCGAACGAGAATACATCCTGCAGGCTCTCGAGCGGGTAGGCATGCGTCACCTTGGCGAACCGGCCGGAGGCCGTGCCGCCGACCCGCTGGGTCGGGGAATCCGCGTCCACATATTCCGGATGCGCGGCCTCAAGCGCGCGCAGCTCGCGCTGCAGCATATCGTACTCATAGTCCGATATTTCGGGCGCGTCCTGATCGTAATATTTTTCATTGTGATACCGCAGCTTTTCGCGCAGCGCGGCGATCTGTTTACCCGCGTCCATGCCAACATCCCTTCTTGATCCAATACAGAATATAGTATACCAAATTTTGCGCGGTTTCGGAAGTATTATTTTCCGTTTTCCGACGAATTATCCGAAAGCTGCGGCCCGCTTCCGCCCTCTGCCGCGCCGCTGTAATCGCTCACCTGCCCGAGCAGGTTGCCGCCCAAATCATCAATATAGGCATAGCGTTCGGGTACGGTGCCGACAATCACCGTATCCGTCACCGGATAGCTGGTCACAATCTCGCGGTCCTCGCCGCCGAACGGAGTCAGGATGCGGAATCCCGCATGAATTTCAATGATAATATTATGCCGCGTCTGGTTAATACCCGCCGAGGAAAACGCACTGATGAACTCCGCCGACATCTGCGTCAGCCCCGCCATGCCGATATCCACGCTCGGCCCCATGCCAGTGAAATAATTGGGGGCGAACACCGTACCCAGCGGCACCTCGATGGTTGTCTGTTCCAGATCCTCCAGCCGTTCAAACAGGCCGTTGACAAGCCGCGCCTTGATCTGGCCGATCGCGATTACATCCGTCCGAAGCGCCGTGACATGGTTTTCGCTGTCCCGTTCCAGCACGACCATATTTTCATACGTCTCGGGGTCGTCAAACACTTCATCCTGCATCAGGTTGTTGATTTCCTGCAGCGCACTGTCCTCGCATACATTGGTGGCGTATTCCATGAACACCCGATGCATCCGCATGGTTACCAGCACGCCAAGCCCCGCCGCAGCCGCCAACAGCAACAGCAGCGCAGTTCTTCTTCCTTTCTTCCGGTATCTGCGCCGGTGCATCCGCACGCCCCCTTTCGGAAAATCATACGAGGCCGGCACGAAAAAAAGAAGCACCCTGTGGGTGCTTCTTTGTATCTGGGGAGAATTATTCCTCGTCTTCGCCCTCGTCCTCGCCTGTGAGCAGCGCGCGGATGGACAGAGAAACCTTTTTCTTCTCATCGTTGATATCGATGATCTTGGCCTCGACCTGCTGGCCGACCTCAAGCACATCCTCCGGCTTTGCGATGCGGTGGTCAGCGATCTGGGAGATGTGGATCAGCCCGTCAACGCCCGGAACGATTTCCGCGAACGCACCGAACGGCATAAACTTGAGGATCTTGACTTCCGCTACATCGCCCACACCGTACTTGGACTTGAATACATTCCACGGATTATCCTCTTCGCGCTTGTAGCCGAGAGAGATCTTCTTGTTGTCCTTGTCCAAGCCGATCACGAACACCTTGACCTTATCGCCCACATTGACTACCTCGGACGGGTGCTTGATGCGGCCCCAGGACAGCTCGGAAATATGAACCATACCGTCCACGCCCCCGATATCGACAAACGCGCCGTAAGAGGTCAGGCTCTTGACCGTACCCTCATACTCGTTGCCGACCTCGATGGTACTCCAGATCTGCTCGGCCGCCGCCTTGCGGGCTTCCTGCTGGATCTGGCGGATCGAGCCGACCACGCGCTTGCGCTGGCGGTTGATCTCCGTGATATAGAAAGACTGCTTGGTCTTCACCAACTGGCTCATCGGCTGATCCTTCGGGATGCCGGTCTGGCTGGCCGGAATGAACACACGCACGCCGTAAGCGGTCGCAACCACGCCGCCGCGGTTCTCCTCAACGATGATGCCCTCAACGACCGAATGCTCTTCATACGCCTTTTCCACGGTCTCCCAGCCCTTAAGCTGGTCAACGCGCTTCTTGGACAGGGTCACGGTGCCTTCGCCGTCGTTGACGCGCACGACCACCGCCTCGATCTCATCGCCGGGATGGATGTTTGCGGCCGCGTCGTAGTTCGGGTCGTCCGACAGCTCACTCAGCGGGATATACGCAGTATGCTTTACGCCAAGGTCGACCTGTACGTCGGTCGAGGATACAGCGACTACGGTACCGGTGACTTTCTCTCCTGTATTCAAGGTTTTGAAGGACTCTTCGAGCATTGCCGCAAAGTCCTCACCATTTTCGATTTTCGTTTCTTCGCTCATCATGTTACTGACCTCCTTAATTATCCATGCCGGTGTCGATGCCCCAGCCGTGATCCCGACGCGCCCATTCCTTCGGAGCCCCTGCGTTGTAAGCTCCGCGGCATCCTCGATATAAAGCACATTGTTGCACAGCGTGCGGCTGATCTCGTACAGCCGCTTTGTGTTGGAACTTTTTTTATCGCCGATCACGATCATCTGATCCGACGCACCGGCAAGCAGACGAGCCTCCGACTGACGCTCATCCGTCGCTTTACATATTGTATCAAAAATTTTGAGGTTTGTACACCTTTTTTTTATCAAACCGACTGAAATATTCCAAAGATTCCGATTGACGGTCGTTTGCGCGACAACAGCCAGCGTTCTTTCCGTCGAATCCGGCCGATCCAAATAGGCTCTCACCTGTGCTTCGTTCTCGAGTACGTCCGAGCCGCCACACCATCCCTGGATGCCAACAACCTCGGGATGGCCTGCGCTTCCTAGGATGAGGATATGACGTCCCTCGCGGCTCTGTTCGTCCACAATACGGTGTATTTTCTGCACGAACGGACAGGTCGCGTCAAACACCTCGCAGTTTTTCTCCTGCAGCATTTGATATACCCACCGCGGCACACCATGCGCGCGGATCAGGACCTTTGCCCCATCCGGTATTTCCTGCAGCGTGTGGGCGGTGCGCACCCCCTGGCGCTCCAGCCGCGCGATCTCATGCATATTGTGGATGATTTCGCCATACGCGTAAATAACGCCGTTTGCCTGCGCCTGCCGCTCGGCCAGCTCGACCGCGCGCCGCACGCCGAAGCAGAACCCGGCTGTTTTTGCTACTGTAATGCTCATATCTGCTTTTTCAGGGCATAGATACGGTGCAGGATATCGTCCGCAATCGCGCCGTAATCCTTTTCCTTTCCGTCCGGCAGGAACGGCTTGCCGATTATGACCGTTGCCCGGCAGCGGAAGCCTTTGTTTTCCGAGATATACATGGGCAGGATCGGCGCGCGCGTTTTGACCGCCAGCATTGCCGCGCCCTTTTTGGCGTCTCCCTCTGACGCGCCGCGCGTACCCTGTGGGAAGATGATCAGCTTCTGCCCTGCGCGGACCGAGCCGAGCGCGGTCTTGATCGAATCGATATCTACGCCGCCGCGGTCGATCGGGAAAGCGCCGAGCGCCGCAATCAGCCAAGCAAAAAGCGGCTTGCGGAACAGCTCCTTTTTCGCCATCAGTCGCAACGGTATCCTATGCCCCAGGGCCACCGCCGCGAATGGCGGGTCGGAAAGCTGCACATGGTTCGGGCAGACGACACAACCGCCCTCCGGAATGTTTTCCCGCCCGATGACCTTAAAGCCGAAATAAATATGGAACGCCAGCGCCACAAAGGGAACCGCGAACCATTGGAACCAGCGGTGATATTTCTGTTTCATGTATTATCTCTCCGTCTTTTCCCGAATTATCCGCAGAACCGCGGCAATGCTCTGCTCCAAATCAAGCGCGCTCGTGTCGAGCAGGACCGCGTCGTCCGCCTGACGAAGCGGGGCGACCGCGCGCGTCGTATCCTGCCGGTCGCGCGCCTGTATGTCCGCCAGTACGCCCTCGAGCGTCACCTGCTGCCCTTTTTCCTTCAACTCGCGGTAGCGGCGCTCCGCCCGCGTTTTCGCGGAGGCGGTCAGGAATATTTTCACTGGTGCGTCCGGCAGGATCACCGTGCCGATATCGCGTCCGTCCATCAGGATATTGCTGTTTTTTGCCATATCCCGCTGTACATCCAGCAAAAAACGCCGCACCTCCGGCACGGCCGAGACCTTTGACGCATATTGCGCGATTTCCGGCGTGCGGATCGCTTCGGATACGTCCTCTCCGTTGAGCAGCACATGCTGCATACCGTCCTGATAAGCCAGCGAAATATCCACCGTCGGCAGGGACGCGATGATCCCCGCCGTATCCTCACCCGTGATTCCCCTGCGGTACACGGCCAGGCCGATCGCACGGTACATCGCGCCGGTATCCACATAGACATATCCCATCCGCGCCGCCACAGCCCGCGCGACCGTGGATTTCCCCGCGCCGGATGGCCCGTCTATCGCAACCGAAATGTATTCCATATGTCCCTCCTACTGCCGCGCCGCCGACAGGCCGGCCAGCCGTCCGGTCGACCACGCGATCTGTAAATTGAAGCCGCCCGTATAAGCGTCCACATCGAGTACCTCTCCCGCGAAATACAGCCCGGGCAGCTTTTTGGATTCCATGGTTTTGGGGTCTACCTCACGGACCGAGACGCCGCCCGAGGTCACGATTGCCTCCGCGACCGGCCGCTTGCCGGACACCACAACCAGAAAATGCTTCAATGTATGCAGCAGTGCAGCGCGCTGCTGCCTGGTGATACCGTTTACCTTGGCATGCGGGTCGATCTGGGACAGCCGCACGACCGCCGGAATCAGCTTGCGGGGTAGCAGCCCGCCCAGTGCGTTGATGAAATCGCTGTTTTTATGTGTCCCGAAATCGGACAGCAGGCGCTTATCCAGTGTCTTTTCATCCAGCGCCGGCTTGAGGTCGATCTCGATATGGTAACCCTTGCTGCCAAAGTGCCGCATATGCGCGGAAGCGGAAAGGATCAGCGGGCCGGACAGGCCGAAATGTGTAAACAGCATCTCCCCGAATTCCGACCAGATCCTTCTGCTGTCCTCAAACACTGTCACCTGCACATTGCGCAGGCTGAGCCCCATCAGCTCCTCACAGCCGCCCGGCGTCACCAGCGGCACCAGCGAGGGATTGGGCGGCACGACCGTATGCCCTGCCTGCTTTGCAAAGCGGTAACCGTCCCCGGTCGAACCGGTCTGCGGATAGGATACCCCTCCGGTCGCGACAATCACACGGTCGGCCGGATAAAGCGCGCCGCCCGCCTGCACGCCTGCGAGCCTGACCCCCTCAATGACAAGCCGCTCCGCGGCCGTATGCTTTATTATAACTCCCACACGTTTAATCCATGTAAAAAGTGCGTCAATAATATCCGCAGCCTTGTCCGACACCGGAAAAACGCGGTTTCCTCGTTCGGTCTTGAGCGGCACGCCGTGGGAGGTGAAAAACGCCATCGCATCCTCTGGCGAAAAGCCGCCGAGCGCGGAATACAGGAAGCGCGGGTTGACCGGAACGTTCTGCAAAACCGTCTGGATATCGCAGTTATTGCAGACATTGCAGCGTCCCTTTCCCGTGATGAACAGCTTGCGGCCGACCTTTTCATTTGTTTCCAGCAGCGTCACCCGCGCGCCGTTTTCAGCCGCCGTACCCGCTGCCATCAGACCCGCCGCACCGCCGCCGATTACCAATATGTTCAATTCGCGTCGTCCTCCGGCTTTTCATATACGTCGTATTCTTCCCAGATGCGTTCCAGCCTGTTGAACGTCTGCTCGATCTCCCCCCGCCGGCTCATGCCGACCGCGACGATCAGCGCGTTGATGACCGACAGCGGCGCGACTAGGGAATCGACAAAACTTGCCATATCGCTGCGCGCCAGCAGCACATGATCCGCCACCCGCGCCAGCGGCGACAGGTGCGAGTCCGTCAGCGCGACCACCCGCGCGCCGCGGTCGCCCGCGTACCGCATGGCGCTGAGCGTGCGCTTGGAATAGCGCGGAAAGCTGATGCCCAGCAGCACATCCCCCGGGCCGACCCGCAGGATCTGCTCAAATATTTCGCTGACGCTGTTGGTATGGACCAGCGTGACATTTTCAAACAGCAGGTTAAAGTAAAACCCAACAAAATTAGCAAGCGCGCTCGCGGAGCGCACGCCTAAAATGTAGATCCGTTTCGCGCCGGTCAGCGCGTCGACCGCCCCTTGGAACGCATCGCGGTCGATCTCGTCCAGCGTCATGCGAATCATATCCATATCCGCGTGAAGAACGGTCTGTAGCACGTCGCGGCCGCCCATGCGGTCGCTGGAAACCTCCATGCGCTGCACCGAGGTCAGCTTGTTGCGTATCATCTCCTGTAGCGCGCGCTGCAGATGCGGATAGCCGTCGTATCCCAGCTCAGTCGCGAAGCGCACCACGGTGGACTCGCTCACACCGACGGTAGCGCCGAGCCGGCTAGCTGTCATAAAGGCGGCCTTGTCATAGTGCTCCAGGATGAAGCGCGCGATCTGCTTCTGCCCCTTGGAAAAATCCGGTAATTCATTTTGAATCTTGTTGATCAGATCGTTCATGACATTCACTCCTGCATTATCGCCTGCTTTTGCCGTTATTATTGTAAGCGGTTTGCCGCAGAAATGCAAGATATTTTGCATCAATCCTGCAAAATCGCACCCACCCCCCGCAAATAGGCGACCTCCTCCGGCGTCAGTTCACGCCACGCCCCTGCCTTGAGCGCCGGATCGAGCGGCAGCTCGCCCACCGCTACCCGTTTCAGCCTGCGCACCTCCAGACCGCACTGCTCGCACATTTTCCGGATCTGGCGGTTGCGCCCCTCATGGATCGTAAGCCGCAGCTTCGCGCTTTCGCTGTCTTGCTCCAGAATGACGACCCGCGCGGGCCGGATTGCATACCCGTCTATCTCCATCGGCTCTTCCAGGCGCGGGATGTTATCCAGCCGGCCGCGCACGCGCACCTCGTAGTGCTTTTCGATCTCGTGCCGCGGATGCGTCAGCGCGTTGACCAGCGTCCCGTCGTTGGTGAGCAGCAGCAGCCCCTCCGAATTGTAATCCAGCCGGCCGACCGGTACCACGCGCACGCCGCAGCCCTGGGTCAGATCGGCCACGGTCCTGCGGCCCCGCTCGTCCTTGAGCGTTGTTACATAGCCGCGCGGCTTGTACAGCATCAGGTATTTTTTCTCCTCCGAAAGGCCGACCGGCTTGCCATCCGCCTGGATCCGGTCGCGCCGGATATCCGCCCGATCGCCCAGCGACGCCGCACGGCCGTTTACCGTCACCCGTCCGTCCAGTATCCATGTTTCCGCTTCGCGGCGCGAGCAAAGTCCGGCCTGCGCCAAAATTTTCTGCAGTCTCTCCTCCACAGTTGTCCTCCTATGCTGTCATTGATCCTTTTCACCGAATATCCGGTCGAGTATCCGTTCGGTCAGGCTCTTTTCCTCCGGCGCCAGTATAGAGGCGCTGCCGTACAGCAGCGTATCCTTTGCCAGCACCTTGTCGCCGATCCGGTATTCGATCTGTCCCGCCGCCGCGCTTTTGACAACCGGCGCATAGCAGATTTTATCACCGTACCGCACGGTCTCAATCCGGTCCTTTTCCTCCGACGTGACATGGGCTGTCAGCGTATGCTGCGCAACGAGCGGAACCGTATCCGCATCCCCGCCAAAAACGCGCTGCACCGCGACCTCCTCCCCCGCCTCATGGAGCGTGATCTCCTCATATTGGGCAAAGCCTGCGTCGAGCAGCTCCATATGATCGTTCCAGTCGTTTGGGTCATTCAGGGTAACCGCGATCAGGGTGCGTCCGTTGCGCTCCGCCGCGGACACCAGACAGCGCCCCGCCGCCTTGGTGTAGCCTGTTTTGACGCCGATCGCGCCTTCATACATGCTGAGCAGGCGGTTATGGTTGCTCAGCGTGCGCTGTCCCACCGTATAGCTCTGGGTCGATACGATCTGGCGGAACACAGGATCGCGCAGGGCGGCGGCCGTGATCTGTGCCAGCTCATGGGCGGTTGTATAATGCGTTTCGCTGGAAAGGCCGTTGGGATTGTCGAAATGCGTATCCGTCAAGCCAAGCTCGGCCGCCTTTGCATTCATTTTTTCTATAAACACATCAAATCCGCCGCATTCGCCAGCGATTGCCACCGCCGCGTCATTGCCGGATTCCAGCATCAGCCCGTACAGCGTATCCCGCAGGGTCAGCTTTTCCCCTTCCTGCAGGTACATAGACGAGCCTTCGACTCGGGTATATTCCTTTTTCACCGTGTATTCCCGATCCAGATTGCCCTCGCCCAATGCGACAAGGGCGGTCATGATCTTTGTTGTGGACGCCATTGGCAGGCGTGCGTCGCCATTCTGTTCCAGCAGCACCTCGCCGGTATCCGCGTCCATCACAACCGCGCTCTGCGCGCTGAGCGCCCGCGAATCGGGCAGCAGCAGCAAACAGAGCAGTATCCCGCACCACAGTTTCTTCATGTTCGCACATCTCCCCTGCAAAACAAAACCTACTCAGCATTCGTGTGAGTAGGTTTTGCGGGAAATGCGGCATTATTCGTCAGCTTCGGCCGTTCGGTCCATATTTGGCCCTGCCTTTCCTTTGTAGCCCTCCACAAAGCTGGAAACCTTGTTAATCGCACCCGGGATCATTTCGACCAGGCGGTCGACCGTTGTCGAGGCCTGCGCGTTCACGCCGAGAATATTGGCGCTGCCGTCCGTGCCGATAATCAGGAAGCAAACGGGCGATACCGTCACGCCCGCACCGCCGCCGCCGCCAAAGGCCAGCGGTGCGCCCTGCGGCATATGCTTGGGCGCAAAATCGCTGCCGCCGGATGCAAAGCCGAACGTGACCTTGGAGACCGGAATCACGGTCGTGCCGTCCGCCGTGGTAATCGGCGTGCCAATAATGGTATTGACATCCACCATTTCCTTTATTTTCGCCATGGTCTCGGTCATCAGGTTGCTGATAGGATGCTCACTCATTTGTTATCGCCTCTTCTTTCTTTATCAATCGTTTATACAGACGGAAAAGTTCCCCGGCGTGCCGCAACAGCACGAGCAACAGGCGCAGCGGCCGCATGGAACAAAACACGGTAAACGCCCATTCCGTACGGTCTGCCTCAAAATCCGCGTCCACATCGACGTGATACGCTTTCATTTCAAAAGTATTCTCCAAAAACGGTACAATCATGCCGGTCAACGCTGCGGACTGCCCCAAAAGAAGTCCGGTTTTTGCCGCGTCGTCCGTGCCAATCCGCACCCGCACGCGCAGCCGGCTGATGCGGAGCGTATCCGCCATTTCGCTCAGCAGCGTCAAGGTCAGTCCGGCCAGCTCCCCGATATCCAGTTCCTCACGCTGAAAAGAATACCGGTATTTGGATTTTTTCCGCCTTTTTTTGCGTTTTGCCGGCGCCGCGGCAGTCTGCGGCGGCGCTTCCTCTCGCTTCGGCGGCGGCCAGACTGGGATACGCGCCGGCCCGTACCGGATTTCTACGCTGACCTCCCCGTTCACGCCCACGGCCTCTATCCCTGTGCGGACACAGAGCAGGAGGAGACAGACGGCCAGCATCAACAGGAGTAGCCCCAGCAGCACCGCCAAAATCCAAAGCAGAGCCGTCATATTCGCTTCACTCCGTTTCCTCCGGCCACGCCCGCGTGGGCGGGGACTCTATCTGCAGTTGTCCCTCCAACGCGGCCTCAGGCTGCCGCCCGTCCAAATCCAGCTCCATTTGTTCGTTTTCCTCAAGCGATGGCAGCGCGGGCAGCTCGCTCAGGCTACTGAGCGCGAACGTCCGCAGGAATATCTCGGTCGTGCGATAAAGGATCGGCCGGCCGGGTACATCCATGCGTCCGGCTTCTTCGATCAGGCCCTTTTCTGCCAGCCCTGCAACGGTGCCGCCCGAATCCACGCCGCGCAGCTGGTCGATGAACGCCCTTGTCACCGGCTGGCGGTACGCGACGATCGTCAGCACCTCCAGCGCGGCCGGAGACAGGGACGGCGGCTTGCGCGATTCGGTCACCCGACGGGCCGCGTCCGCATACAGCGGACGCGAACAGAGCTGTAGCTTGTCCTCCAGCCGCAGCAGCATCAGACCCCTGTTTTCAAAATCATATAGGTTTTCCAGCGCTGCGGCGGCCTCAAGCACCGCGCCTCGCGGCGCTTCCAGCGCTGCGGCCAGCCGGTCGACCGGTACAGCGTCCCCTGCGGCGAACAGCACAGCCTCCAGGCCGGCTTCGAGTTCGGTCATCAGACGTTACTCTCTCCTTTATCGTTTGTAAGCGTCAACTCCATATCCTCTCCGTCGCCTTCCAGCAGGATACGGCGGGTCTTGGACAGCTCAAGCACCGCCAGAAAGGTCGCGACGATCTCTGAACGGTTTTTCGCGTCGTCAAACAGCCTTCGAAACGGCACGCGGACCGACCGGATAAACCGCCGAAGGATCGCGGTGATCCGCGTTTCGACCGGCACAGGCTCCCGCCCGACAATGCCGGAGAACGCGCTCGCCGGCGGCGGTATCCGCCGCTGGGCCTTGCGCAGCATATTGTTAGCCGCCCGAACCAGATCGTTGACCGACTGGCGGTATTCTTTCGGCGCTTCCCCCAGGTTTTCCGGCGGTTTGACGAAGATATCCCGCCCGAGCTCCCCTTTTTCGCGGAAATACGGCGTGATTTCTTTTAGGCGCTGGTATTCCAGCAGCATCTCAACCAGTCCGGCACGGGGATCGTCCTCCTCGTCCTCCTCATGGCGCGGCAGCAGCATCTTCGACTTGATGTAAACAAGCTGCGCCGCCATCGCCACGAAATCCCCCGCGATGTCAAGGTCCATCGCCTCGGCCGCATGCAGGACTTCCATATACTGATCGAGTATCACCGCGATCGGGATGTCGTAAATGCTGACCTTGTTTTTGGCGATCAGATGCAGCAATAAATCGAGCGGGCCATCAAAATTCTCCAAATGAAAATCCATGACAGCATCCTGCTATAAAAACAGTCCGACAAACCGTGCCGCCAGGTTGATGGCCGCACTGTCCGCCATCAGCATCAGCCCGTCCAGCCAGCCGAACCAGATTGCCGCAACAAACAGGAGCAGGATCACACCCTGGTATTTTTGCAGCTTGAGCGACCAGGAGAACGGCAGGAACGCGTCAACCACGCGCGACCCGTCCAGCGGATGAACAGGGATAAGGTTGAATACCCCGAGGCCCACGGACAAAACCGCCGTATAGCCCAAAAAGATCATCAGCACAAGCAGAAATACCGCGATGCCGTTCGCGGCGATCTGTCCAGATGTCAAAAGAGACATCAGGAGGTAAACACCGCCTACGCCAAACGAGAAAACCTGCGTTCCCAGCAGGTAAACCCCGATCGCCAGATAACCCGCAAACGCCAAAAACGCCGTGATGAAATTGGCTGCGGGACCTGCAGCGGCAGTCAGCGCCATACCCGCTTTTCTATTTTTGAAGTTCGATATATTGACCGGCACAGGCCGCGCCCAGCCAAATCCGAACACCAGCAGGCATAAAAAACCGACCGGATCAATATGCGCTAAAGGGGAAAGCGTGACGCGGCCGGAATCGCGCGCCGTGCGATCGCCCAGCAGATAGGCCATTCCTCCATGCGCGGCCTCATGCACGGTGAGGCATAAAACGACCGCAGGGAGCGACAACGCAAGCGTGATGATTGCGGTCTGCAGGTCCCCCCTGCGCAGAGCACTCCAAAGCAAGCAAACTCCTCCAAACTATCAGCCGCACCGCTATTCTTGCCACGAGCGCCTGATTTTATCATTTTAACCTATTTTTTGCTTCCTAACAGACGCGTCAAAATAATTTTAACGCGGTTTTCCGGATAGCAAACCTGTGTATGTTTGGAATTATATCACAATACCAGCCAATTGTCATCCCTTTCTTGCTTTCCTGGTAAAAGGCAGTTCGCTTGATAAAAAGGGCTGCAGAATATTCTGCAGCCCTTTTCCCGTTCATATCAATTGAAAGTCTTATGCAGCGCGAGTGGCGTCACGGCCCTCCAAGAGCTCCACGGCAGCTTCCGCGTTCTTTACGCCATAGAAAACCAGTGCTTCCGCCCGGGTCCGATTCGTGGTGTTCTGACGGTCGATCATAGGATGGCACGCTCTCCAGCGGAGCTGCTTATTTACCTCTTCAAAAATCTTGCTGCCCAGAACGACGCTGTCTTCGTTCGCCACATCGCTGACAACCTTATAATCATCAATGTCGGACAGATCCATGGAGTAGAAAGTCTTGGCGTCGAATTCCAGAATAGCACGCTGGTTGGTGATGTAGTATTTCTGACGCTTCACGCTTGCACGCTCAAAGACTGGGGAAATCATAATCACAGCGCCGATGACTACCATACCGATTGCAACATTCATGCTCCACTGGCTGTTCTTCGTAACATAAGCTGCAAGCAGGCCGCCAATAATCACAACGGTCAGCAACCATGTACGCAGTACGCGGGTCTTATTGCCGTTTTCAATCAGCGGAAACGCCGCGGGCTCCCCCTGCCACAGCACGGTTTCGTTGTCCTGCAGATACTCTTGCAAATTTTTACTCATTAGAAACACTCCCTTTTTCATCTTGCACAGAATCCCTTTCTGTTGTCTCTATTATAGCGCATAATCCCGTTTAACCGCTGCTAAGGTCGCGTTTTGATTTGTTAATCTTCCGTCAAACGGCAACTTTTTCCCGTTCAGATTTTGTAAAGGATATTAACAGATTTTTAACACCTTTTCTGCTATAATGTTTTTGTACCCAATTGATAATAGGGAGTGTCCCATTTTGCAAAGCTCAAAGCATCGGAGTCCGTTTTTTTCCTTTTCCGCACGCGATTTTGCGGTTACCGCGGGCATTTTGGCCTGCGCGATTGAATTGTGCGTTATTTTAAGCATTGCCGATAGCATCGACGGCTTTGCGTATCCGATTTTCGTACTGGCCGTCCTGCTGGTTTCACGTTTAACGACCGGCTATTTTTTCGGTATCCTGGCCGCTCTGTTCAGCGTCATTGGCATCAACTATATTTTTACTTATCCATACTGGGCGTTCAACTTTACGCTGTCCGGCTATCCGCTGACGTTCCTGACCATGCTGTGCGTCTCGCTCATCACCTGTACGATGACCACCAAGCTCAAGCAGCAGGAGCGGATTCGGGCGGAAAGCGAAAAAGAGAAAATGCGCGCCAATCTGCTGCGCTCGGTTTCTCACGATATCCGCACGCCGCTGACATCGATCGTCGGCGTCACCTCCACCCTTCTGGAAACGCCCAACCTGCCGATTGCCGAGCAGCGCCAGCTTCTAGAGGACGCCCGCGACGAGGCGCAGTGGCTGATCCGCGTGGTGGAAAACCTGCTCTCCATCACCCGCATCGGGGACGCGCGCGCCCAGATTACCAAACAGCCGGAGGTCGTGGAGGAAATCCTCGGCGAGGTCGTGCAGAAATTCCGCAAGCGGTTTCCCGATGTTTCCATCCGCGTTGCCGCGCCGAGCGATCTCCTGTTTGTCCCCATGGACGCTATCCTGATCGAACAGGTGCTGTCCAATCTTCTGGAAAACGCGGTGATCCATGGTGAGACAACGACAAACATTCTGCTTTCCGTGCATCAGGAGGGCAAATACGCCTGTTTTTCCGTGCAGGACAACGGCAAAGGCATTCCCCCCAAGGAGCTTCCGACGCTATTTGACGGCAGCATGAAACGCAACGAAACGCCCGCTGGGGATGGGAAACGCAATATGGGCCTAGGCCTGTCGGTCTGTATGGCGATCGTACGCGCGCACAGTGGTACTATGGAAGCAAAAAATATGGGAGCGGGCGCGGAATTTTCTTTCCTGCTGCCGCTTTCCGAGGAGGAACTTAAATGAATATCCGAGAAAAAATCCTGATTGTAGAAGATGAAAAAAGCATTTCGCATTTTATTTCCACTATCCTCAATTCCAACGGTTACGAAACGATACAAGCCCGCACCGGTGCGGAGGCAATGTCCATGCTGTCCTCCCATTGTCCCGATCTGGTCATTCTGGACCTCGGCCTGCCGGACATGGACGGGCTGGAGGTACTCAACAGCCTGCGTTCCTGGTCCAGCCTGCCGGTGGTGGTCGTTTCCGCCCGCTCGCATGAGCATGACAAGGTCGGCGCGCTCGACCTCGGCGCGGACGACTATCTGACCAAGCCGTTCGGCACAGCCGAGCTTCTGGCCCGTGTCCGCACGGCAATCCGCCACACCCGCACCACCTCGGACAACGACGAGATCGCCCAGCGCGGCACCTATACGGTCGGGGACCTGACCATCGACTACAACAAGCATCAGGTCCTGGTGCGGGGAGAAAACGTCCATTTGACGCTGAGCGAATTCCGCATCGTCGCCCTGCTTGGCAAGTACGCCGGCAAGGTACTGACCTACGACTACATTATTAAGGAGTTGTGGGGGCCCCGCGCGGGCGGTGATAATCAGATCCTGCGCGTCAACATGGCGAACATCCGCCGCAAAATCGAAAAGAACCCCGCCGAGCCGGAATATCTGTTCACCGAGGTAGGCGTCGGCTACCGCCTCGCAGAAGGCGAATAAACCATACATAAAGAGCGCTGCCCGCAGGCAGCGCTCTTTTCCTGTTTTATGGGCAGACCGCATACAGGTTGGTATCCCATGCCGGCACATACGGATGGTGGCGCAGGTAAAGCCGGTAATCCGGACAAAGCGCATGCACCTGCAGCGCAAGGGAAAAGAAATCTCCGCTCCTATGGTAGGCTGCAAGGTTGAGCTTGGGCCGCCAGCTTCGGATGGTCTGCGCCGCGCCGCGCAGCGCCTCCCGCTCCGCGCCCTCCACATCCATTTTCAAATAGGTGCATGGCCTGCCGCGCAGCACGCTGTCCAGCGCGCGCATCCTTGTTTCCCTGCCCACATGCGAGATGCGCGACTGCCGCCCCGCCTGGTCCGAAAAGCACAGGACCGTATCCTCCGACCATGCGCCCGCCTGTTCCAGCGTTATATCCCCCGTAAGCTGTTCTTCCGCGTAGGCGGACAGCTTGCGAAAGCTGCGCCGGTCAGGCTCGAGCGCTGTGACCGAAGTGAAGCGCCCGCCAGTATAGTGCAGCAGCTCGCGGATCGTGTCCCCGTTATAGGCGCCCAAGTCTGCGAAACGCTCCTCCGGCCCGAGGCGCAGCACGGTACGGAACACCTCATCCTTATCGGTTTCGCTCGCGCACAGATAACAAAGCCTGCCGGACAGCTTGAAACGGACGGTATCCAGAAACACGGTGCGCGATCGTTCATCCGCCAGAAGCGCATACGCCCGCTCCATCTCCCCGCTGTGCGCGCGCACGAACGCTTCGTCAAATACCGCGCCCTCCACGACCGGCACATCCGGCGCGACCACGTCGAAGCGCCGGTCGAGCGCATACATCTTGTCCAGCACCTCCGGACGCTGGCTGGCAAACGCAATCACAATCAGGATATCCTCCCCAAACGCATCGACCACCTCGTCCAGCCGATGCACCCGAAACCCGCGGAAGCTGTGTCCCCGCACAAATTCATCGCTTGCAAATACTGCGGCGGCCTGAATCCCCAGCCGCTCAAACTGCCGAAGTATCTTATCCGCGCCGTCTCCCATGCCGTATAAAACAATCGGCCGCTTTTCTTCCTGCAGGCGCGGCCAGACGGACTGCTCGAGTGTCAAAAAATCCATTTCCAAAACTCCCTTATCCGTATCCTGGTATATTATACGTTCCGCCAAGCGCCCTGTAAAGCCTGCAGTCCGCAAATTTTTCCTCGGGCGGCGATTTTCTCGTTGCGGTTTTCAGTCCATTACAGTATAATTTACTTATCAGTGCATCTACTTTAACGGGGAGGCGGTTCTGCATGGCAAAATCCAACGGCATTTTGGCGATGAATCCCGAGCAATACCGCGAGATCGACGGTGTTGTATTTGATTTGGACAGTTATGCGAAGCACTGCCGGCCGGTCGAGCAAACGCCCGAGCCGATATTCCCCGCCGCCCCTTATCCCGCCGGCTGGTACCCCGTTGAGGAGGGACAAGCCCCTGTTCCCGTCATGGGAGGCGCGTTGCCCCCCCTCGAAACCGTCGTGACCGAAGACGGCATCACGATCCGGCGCACGGTTTGGGTGCAATGCGGTTCCGGCTCTGGTTCCTACCTGACCTCCTATACTACGTCCTACCGCACAAGTTATCGTTCGTCCGGTTCTGGTTCGCATTTTGGGGGTTCCTGCACTTACTTTGTCGGCGGCTATGGATTGGAGCTGATTTGAATGCTTTCCGCGTTTCATATCAACTGGACGTGCCCCTTTTTCGCGCGCACACCGGACCGGCCCTACGCGGTCGAACCGTTTGAACTGCTGACGACCGCGCTTTCCGCGCTCTCTTGGCAGAAAACCAACGGCTCCATCCGCATGATCTGCGACAGCACCGCCAAGCGATACTATGATGCGCTTGGCTTTTCCTTTCTCTGGGACGGCGGGGTGCATCCTCTGCTCGACGCCA
This sequence comes from Agathobaculum ammoniilyticum, assembly GCF_025567315.1. NCBI lineage: Bacteria > Bacillati > Bacillota > Clostridia > Eubacteriales > Butyricicoccaceae > Agathobaculum > Agathobaculum ammoniilyticum. The sequence continues at coordinate 46,736 of NZ_JAOQJE010000001.1, read as the reverse complement.
TGCCAGAGGATGTCAACCCCATCGCGTTTTGGGCGGCCGGCAAGCTGTATGCGCTTTCCGCCATGCCCGCGCCCTGTGTGATGATCGATACCGATTTTATTGTCTGGAAGCCGCTTGCGCCGCTGCTCCGCGGGCTGGATGCCGCCGCGGTCCACACAGAGGATATCATGCCCGATATCTACCCTGGGCCGGAGGCCTTCTCCCAGACGCGTGGCTTTGACTTTTCTGCTTTTGACTGGGCCGTGCGCCCCTATAACACCGCGCTTGCCTATTTTGGCAGCGATGCGTTCCGGCGGCATTATACGGATACCGCAATCCGCTTTATCCGCGCCTCCGCTACTGCGGACGACGTGCTGACCTACATGGTCTTTGCCGAACAGCGGCTCCTGGCAATGTGCGCGGCGCGGGAGCGCGTCCATGCCGCCGCGCTGTCCGACCTTGCCGCGTTGTTCAGCGGCAGGCAGCAGGGTTATTTCACCCATATCTGGGGCTTCAAACAGCAAATGCGGGACGAGCCCCTGCTTTACGAGGATTTCTGCCGCCGCTGCGCTGCGCGGCTGCGGCGCGACTTTCCTGAAGCGGCAGGGCGGCTGGCCGCCGCACCGCCGCTCTCCCCATACTTTTGAAAAGCGGTCTGCGCCCGAAACGCAGACCGCTTTTTTATTCTTTATCCGGATAGGCCCGCCGAAGCTCCTCCAGCGTCGCCATCACCGCTCCCTTGCGCTGTACGGTGAGCGACGCATACCGCGCGGAAAACTGTAAGTAGGAGGCCAGCCGTTCCTCCGAAAGCCGATCGAGCTGCTCCGCCGTAACCCCGTCCCGTGTCAGCTGGTACAGAAACGAACCGATGAAAGAATCGCCCGCGCCCGTTGTATCCGTAACAGGAACCGGAATCGTTTCGGTTTCCGCGTACGCGCCGCGTGTGTAGATCGCCGCCCCGTCCGCCCCGCGCGTAACGAGCAGCATGCGGCAGCCGCCCGCAAACAGCCTGCGCGCAGCCTCGCGCTCCTCTTTGCAGCCAGTCACGAACTCCACCTCATCATCCGACAGCTTGACTAGGTCGGCAAACGGCAGGAACGCCCGTATCGCGGCCTGGCAGTCCTCCGGACGCTCCCACAGCGGCAGACGCACATTGGGGTCAAAAGAAATCAGCGCGCCAGCTTCCTGCGCCAGGCCGATCGCCCGGCGATGCGCTGCCTTGACCGGCCAGTCCACCAGGTCCACTGAACAGAAATGCAGTGCCGCGCAGTCCGCAAACATGGCGGGCGTGATCTGTTCTTCACACAAAAACAGGTCGGCCGAGGGATTGCGGAAGAAGGAGAACTCACGGTTTCCGGAAGCGTCCAGGGATACAAAGGCCAGACCGGTGTTCGCCTTTCCGGTGCGAAACACGTTTCCGGTATCCACGCCGTTGGACTGCAGGACCTTGAGGATATGCGTACCGAACGCATCCTCGCCGACCTGGGATATCATGCCCGCCGTGCCGCCCAACCGCGCGACCGCGGCGGCGACATTCGCAGGCGCGCCGCCCGCCACGCGCTCAAAATGGGTGACCTCGTCCAGCGCGCAGCCTTTCTGCTGCGGCACAAAGTCAATGAGCAGCTCCCCGATCGCCATAACCTTTTTCATATCCGTTCCTCCAGCAAATACCGTTCTATCGCCCTCGCGACCCCATTTTCCGTATGATCCGCCGTGCAGGCATCCGCAGCGGCGCGGATGTGAGCGGGCGCGTTCCCCATCGCCACGCTCAGGCCTGCCTGCCGCAGCATGGTCAAGTCGTTATCGCTGTCTCCGACCGCCATCACCTGCTGCATGGAAAAACCGAGATGCGCGGCAAGCCGCTCCAGCCCTCTGCCCTTGTGTACGCCTTTCCGGTTGACCTCCACGTTTTTCAAAGCGCCCCCGTACATCACGGATGGCGCAAGCTCAAACCGTCCGGTCGCCTCCAGCGCGTGCATCATGCCGTCCACAACAGACGGGTCACGGTGGTACAAAATCGCCTTGGAAAAGGAAAGCTCCTTTTCCTCCAGCAGCGCCTCCCAATCCGCCATCTCTTTCACATAGACCGCGCCATCCCACTGGCGGCTGACCATATGATAACCGTGCCGCCTCAGCTCGTCAAAAAAGCGGTTGAACCCGTCGCCAAAATACAGCCGTTCCGCTGTATAAAAGCAAGGGTCGGAAGCATAGCGGCTGCACACCTCCAATATGGTTCGGCAATCCCGCTGGTCCAGCCCGGCGGACAGCACGATTTCCGACCCATCCAGCCGGCTGACCAACGCGCCGTTTACCGTGACCGCCCAGTCCGCAGGCGCGAAAAGCTGTTCGCCGAACAGCCGAGCATCCGCCAGATGACGTCCGGTGCAAAGCGCAATCTTCACGCCGGCCATCTGCGCGCGGCGCACGGCGCGGGCGTTTTGTTTGGTCACACGGCTCGACCGGTCCAGCAGCGTACCGTCCAGGTCGAGCGCAAGCAATTGATACATGGTTCCCATTCCACCTGCTATTGGATTTCCAGCGCGCCCATCGCCCACAGCGCAGCCTCCCCTGCTCCTGTAAACGCGATGCCGCGCGCCTCGGGCGCCGGATAATAGCGGGTGGAAAGCACCCGCTCGCCACGGTTTACGAACACCTCTGCCGAGGACGCATCCGCAAGGATGCGCAAATGCTCGACCTCCCGCTCCACGCAGGCGCGGCGCATGGTGCGCCCCGCATCTCCCGACTGGAAAGACAGGGTTATCCGGTTCCCCTCCCATTCTACCACAAGGCTCTCCCGAATGACAAGCTTTCCCGCGCCCTGCGGGCTGTATTCCAGATCGAACACCTTCGCGTTTTCCGGTGCAACGCGCTCCTGACGGAGCTTTTCCAGTTCTGGCACCGGATACCGCAGCAGCCGTGTGCCGTCACGGGAAATCTCACACGGCACGGTCAGACAGTGCTGCCAGCCGCTCTCCACGGTCGGGTTTTGATACTCCGCGTCCGGCATGCCCATCCATCCGATCATCAGGCGGCGGCCGCGGTCCTCGAACGACTGCGGCGCATAGAAATCAAAGCCGCAGTCCAGCTCGGTAAAGCCACCGAGCATGTACTCGCCCCGAAAATCCCCATGCAGCGGAAAATAACCGCTGGAATAGATATTCTGGTATCGATCGCCCTGGCGGTCAACCCCCTGCGGCGAGCAGACCAGAAAGGACAGTCCCTCCAGCCCGAACAGGTCAGGACACTCCCACATATAGCCGAACTTTTCCGGTGTGGTGAGCGTATTGCGATGCCTCCACCGCCGTTTGTCCGCGGACTCGAATACCAATATCTCGCCCCGATCGTCCAGCGTGCGCGCACCCAGCACCATATAATACATCCCATCCTGCTGCCATACCTTGGGGTCGCGCACATGACAGGTCAGTCCGGCCGGATAATCGGCGTTGGTGAGCAGCAGCTCGTCGGACTGCACCGATACCCCGTCCCGCGAGACGGCAAGTGCGGTATTATGCCCGCGTCCCGCTGTGATATAGTCATAATCCCCCGCCTGCTTGACGTTGCCGGTGTAATACAGATACATGACTCCATCCTCGACCAGCGCGGAGCCGGAATATACGCCGTGGACGTCCCACGGCTCATCCGGATAGAGCATGACCGGCAGCTTTTCCCACTGCAGCAGATCGCGGCTCCGGTAATGCCCCCAGTGCTTGACACCGCCCGCCGCGTCAAACGGGCCGTACTGGTAAAATACATGATACCATTCCCCGCACCGGCACAGGCCGTTCGGGTCATTGAGCCAGCCCACCGGCGGCATCAGATGGAACCGCTGGCGGTAGGGGTCCGCCGCAGCGCGCGGTCCGTCTTCGCGTTCGACCCGCTCGACCAGACGCGCCAAGTCCCTGTGTAATGCGTTGCTCATGCATCCTCCTCCTGCGCGGCCAGCGTGAGCAGCGTATCCCGCTTTGCCGTTACCGAGCCCAGCGACAGTTCAACGGCCGCATACTGGTCCGAATTGGTCACAATCACCGGCGTGATAGTCTTATAGCCCTCTTTTTCGATCGCTTCCGCATCGAATTCGAGTAGCAGCTCGCCTGCCTGCACGCGCTGCCCCTCCACCACGTGGCCGGTATAATGCTTGCCGTTCAGGTTCACCGTATCAATACCCACATGGATCAGCAGCTCCACGCCGTTATCGCACTGCAGGCCGATCGCATGGCCCATGACTGCCGTGACCTCCGCCGCACAGGGCGCATATATCCTGTTTTCCGCAGGCTTTACCGCAACGCCTTTCCCCAAAACCTCAGCTGCAAACGCCGGATCTCCGGTTTTGGAAAGCGGGACCGCCTCGCCGGTCAGCGGCGCGGCCACCGTTACCATCCTGCCCTGCGGCACGGCCGCCGGCTGTGCCGCTTCCGGCGCCGCAGCCGGATACGGCTGCGGCTGACTCGCCTCCTCAGGGATTCCCATGATCCAGGAAAGCGCAAACGCAACGCCCGCCGCTATGCCGACGGTCAGGATATATTGGATCGGATGGTGCAGGTGCAGAAGGATGCCAAAGATGCCCGTTACGCCCGTACCCGTCGCACCCAGCCCGACAATCGAAGCGTAAAGCGCGCCGCACGCGCCGCCAACTGCACCGGCGATGAACGGACGGAAAAAGCGCAGGTTCACACCGAAGATCGCGGGTTCCGTAATGCCCATGAACGCCGACAGCGACGCGGGCAGGGCCATGGATTTGAGTTTTTTATTGCGGGTCTTGATCGCGACCGCCAGCGCCGCGCCGCCCTGCGCCACATTCGCCGCACTGGCCAGCGGCAGCCAGAACGTCAGGCCGTATGCGCTTAGCTGGCCGAGGTCGATGATGGTATACATATGATGGATACCGGAAACGACGGTCGTCGCATACAGCCCGCCCATGATAAACGAGCCGATGCCGAACGGAATCGCAATCAGCCACTGCACGCCGTCGATCACAAAGTTTTCCACCGTCGTGAACAGCGGCCCGATTGCGGCCAGCGTGAGGTATCCGGTCACAAACACAGAAACCAGCGGGGTGACGAACAGGTCGAACATCGGCGGCACGATTTTATGCAGCCGCTTTTCCAGGAAGCACATCACCCACACCGCGATGATGACCGGAATGACATGCCCCTGATAACCGACCAGCGGCACCTCGTATAAGCCGAAAAACACCTCCTGATAGGTCTGCACACCGTCCGCTACCGTCCATGCGTTTTGCAGGCTGGGGTGAATCATAATCATGCCGACGACCGCGCCGAGGAACGGGTTGCCGCCAAAAACCTTGGCCGCTGAAAATGCGATCAGAATAGGCAGGAACGTATACGCAACATTGGAAAACAGATCCGCGAACACAAACAGTGAGCTTGTGCTGTCCAGCTCGATGAAGCCGTTGTTCACCATGAACTTGAGCGACTCCATAATGCCCATCAGGAAGCCGGACGCCACGATCGCCGGAATGATCGGCACGAAAATATCGCCCAGCGTCTTGATCGCGCGCTGGAACCAGTTGCCTTTCCGCGCGCCCTGCGCCTTTGCCTCGTCCTTGCTGACCGCCGCCGCGCCGGACTGCGCGATGAATTCATCGTACACCTTGTTTACCGTGCCTGTGCCGAAAATGATCTGAAGCTGTCCCTGCGCCTCAAATACGCCCTGCACGCCTTCCGCGTTTTCCAGCGTTTTCTTGTCAACCTTGCCGTTGTCCGCGATCACAAGGCGCAAGCGCGTTGCACAATGCGCCGCCGAAATGATGTTTTCTTTCCCGCCGATGCTTTCCAGCACTCCGGCCGCCGCTTTTTTGTAATCCACCGCGATTCTCCCTTTCTTTTTATGAAATCGATTTCATTTTATAGGTTATATTATACGTCTTATGCATGCCTTTGTAAATCCGCAATCCTGTCCAAATATCCCGCTCTCTTTTTGCGCATTTCATCCAACCCCCTTTCAGGATACCCCATTTTACACAAAAAAATCCGCTCCTGCCTTAGCAGGAACGGCTGCACCCTTTTCTATGGTTTTCCGCTTCAGGTCGTTTCTCCCAAACGGATTTCAAAGCCTAACTTGAGCTGTTTTTTGCGATCCATCCCCTGTTCAATCATTTCAATCAGATCTTTTGCTGCCTCTTCACCGCTGGTCTGGTAATAGTAATGCGCGGTCGTGAGCCGCGGACGGATCAATTCGCCCAGCCTCGAATGGCCAATGCCTGCCAGCGCAACATCCTCCGGCACACGCCGTCCATACTGCTCGAGCCGGTTCATTGCGCCAATCGCTATGGAATCGGTTGCACAAAAAATCCCGTCCACATCGATTGCGCGCTGCAACATGCGCTCCGCTGCGGCGTAGCCTCCGTCAATAGAGAAATCGCTCTGTTCCATGCGGGACGCCGTTTCTTCCAGCCCTGCTTCATGGAGCGCATCCAAAAAACCCGCCCGTCGGGACGCACCCGCCGCCCTGTCCCGCTGGGTCACGCCAATATAGCCGAGCTTTTTCCTGCCGCCCTGTAGCATCAGCCGAGTGACCGCATAGGCCGCGCCACGGTCATCGTGGTAAACACAGGTCACCCCGTCCATCTGCTGCCCCAGCAGGACAACCGGCACGCTGCACGCCTGCACCGCCTTTCGATGCGCCGGCGACAGGATCGTTGCCACCAGAAGTACGCCGTCCACGTTTCCCGTGCGGAACACCTCCAGATATTCCAGTTCCTTGTCCATCCGGTTCTCGGTGTTGGCCAGCAGTAAGCGGTAACCCTGCTCCTCAAATATGCGTGAAATACCGGCCACCACACGGCTGACCGCCTCGGAATCGATGCGCGGTACGATCACGCCGATCATACGGCTTTTTCCCGTGCGCAAAGTCTGCGCCTGCTGGGATGGGATATATCCGGTCTCCTCAATGACACGGCGGATTGCCTCGCGTTTTTCCGAGCTAATATAGCCGTTATTTAGGTAGCGGGAAACCGCCGCCTTGGATACTCCTGCCCGCTGTGCAATCTCCGCAATCGTCATTTTTCGTTTTCCACTCCTTTGTTCCTATTCGCGCAGCATGGCGCGACGACGCTTGTAATCCGGCATATAGCGTTCCACCAGCTCCCAAAAACGGGGGCCGTGATTTTTATGGACAATGTGCGCAAGCTCATGCACAACCACATAATCAATCACGGCGTCCGGATAATCCATCAGACGCCAGGAAAAGCACAGCCTGTTTTTCGCACTGCAGGAGCCGAACCGCGTCCGCGCGGCGGTAATCCTTATCCCAGTCGGCCGCAACCCCATCCGTTCTGCATACCGCGCCACCCGACGCGGAATCTCGTCCCGAGCCTGCGCTTCCAGTTCTACACAGCGCGCGGCGTCCGGATCCGGATGTGCCTCCCGACGCAACGCCTGCCTCGCACGCGCACGGTCAATCCAAGCCGCCTGGCTGCTCACGAAGTGCGCGATCTCCCGCTCCGGAACGTGCAGCGGCGCACGCACCACCACCGCGCCATCCCGCCGCACCTCGACCGCCAGCGTCCGCCGGCGGGAGCGAACCACCTCATACCGGTCCACGCGCCTGCCCCCTGCTTTCCACGGTCCGGTTATATAAAAATGTGACGACTGAAACGCCGCAGATCACGGCATAGCCGACGACGCTCATCCAATCCGGAATCTGGCCGAACAGGAAGAAGCCGAATAACGCGGTAAACAAAACCTGGGAATAATCAAACACAGAAATCTCCTTTGCCGACGCATGCGCATAAGCCAGCGTCACGCCGAACTGCCCCAGCGTGGCCGCAAAGCCAGCGCCCAGCAGATACACAAACTGTAGCCCGGACATCGGATGGAAATCAAAAATCAGAAACGGCAGCGTGACCAGCGTCGAAAAAGTGGAGAAGAAAAAGACGATCCGCGCGCTTTTCTCCTGTTTTTGGGAAAGCGCGCGGACCGCGGTATAAGCCGCGCCCGCACCGATACCGCCCAGCAGGCCGATAAACGCCGGAAACGCCTCTGCCGAAAATCTGGGCTTGATGATCAGCATGCTCCCGCCAAACGCCACCAAGACCATCCCGTATTGAAACAGGTTAGCCCGCTCTTTCAACAGGAAAAGGGAAAATAAAATCGCAAAAAAGGGCGACATCTTATTCAAAATATTCGCGTCCGCCAAAACCAGGCGGTCGATCGCATAGTAGTTGCAGAAAATGCCGAGCGTGCCGCATAACGCGCGCAGGAGCAAAAGAGGCAGGTTCCCTTTCTCCCACCGGAATCCGCTCCTATCGCGTTTGAGCAGCACCGCTGCCACGACCATCGCAACCGCGTTGCGGAAAAAGGATTTTTGTGTAAAAGGCAGATCGCCCGCCAAGCGGACGAAAACACTCATCATCGCAAACCCCAACGCGGAAAGCAGGATGAAGCCGATCGCCTTGCTTTTATTGGAAAGCACCAATGTTTCCCCTGTCATTCATTCTCTCCCTGTTATCATACCACAAATCCATGAAATATGCAAAACATCTGCGGATAACCGGATGCCCGATATTCCATGCCGCGCAGCACATTCAGAGGATCGTGCCGTTCCCATCGTCCATCTCTTTCGTGATGGACCGTATGACGACCGTATAGGCCGCCCCGTCATCGGTTTCCACTTTCACGCGGTCCCCCGCCTTTCTGCCGAGCACCGCTTTGCCCAAGGGTGCTTCCCGACTGACGCGCCCCTGCAGCGGGTCGCACCGAACCGTGGTCACGACCTGTATCGTTTCGATTTCATCGTCCTCCTCAAAGTACAGCTCCACCTTATCGAACAGCCCGATCTCATCCGCACCCGCGCGGTCTTCTATGATATGAGCGGATTTGATCATCCGCTCCAAATAGCGGATCCGGCTGCGGTTGCGGTTTTGCGCCTGCTTGGCCGCTTTATATTCAAAGTTTTCGCTCAGGTCCCCGAACGCCCTCGTCCTTTTGACCTCCTCAATCAGCTCCGGCATCAGTTCCAGCTTCCGGTGCTCCAGCTCCTTCTGCATCATTGCAATATCCTGCGCGGTCAGCTCATTGTGCATTGTCGTCGCCCGTCCTTTCCATCCCGCCGCACCGCTTCGTCCGAATTATTCCCGATGCCGCGGCGTTTTCCTGTATACTTAAAAAACACCGCACGTTTCGTGCAGTGTTTTTTAATATGAACCTGTAAAAAATACAGTATGGTGCCGGTGACCGGACTCGAACCGGTACGCTGTCGCCAGCGGTGGATTTTGAGTCCACTACGTCTACCAATTCCATCACACCGGCATATTTGGTGCAGCAAAATTATTATATCATACTGCACCACCGTTTTCAAGAGAACAGGAGCAAAATCTTGTCCTTTATTCCCAGCACGAAAATCACCAGCACAATCAGCGGCAGGATATAGCTGACATAGACACGTATCCCATCGCGCACCTTAAAGCCGCCGCCCTCGTTGGCCTCCTCCTTAAAGTTTTTCCAGCCCCAGCCATAACGGCTGGTACAGAACAGCAGATATATGATCGACCCCAATGGCAGCCAAATGTTGGAAACCAGGAAATCCTCCAGATCCAGCACAGCGGTCCCCTCGCCAAACGGCTGGAAGCCCGACCAGATGTTATAGCCCAACACACAGGGAAGCGAGAGCAGGATTATCAGGATGATGTTCACCCCTGCAACCTTTTTCCGGCCAGCGCCGGTCAGGTCCATGCCGCAGGAGATGATGTTTTCAAAAACAGCCAAGACCGTGGAAAACGCCGCAAACGCCATGAACACAAAGAACAGACTGCCCCACAGCCGGCCCATCGCCATATGATTGAAAATATTCGGCAGGGTGACGAAAATCAGGTTCGGGCCGCTGTCCGGCGAAACGCCAAACGCAAAGCAGGCTGGGAAAATAATCAGACCCGCGGTGAACGCAACAAATGTATCCAGGATTGCCACATTGACCGCTTCACCCAGCAGGGCGCGGCTCTTACCAACGTAGCTTCCAAAAATCGCCATCGCGCCAATGCCCAGAGACAGCGTAAAGAACGACTGGTTCATCGCGCCGACAATGACATTGACAATGCCAGCTTCCTGCATCCGGTTCAGGTCCGGAATCAGGTAGAACTTCAGTCCCTCGCCTGCGCCTTCCGTCAGGATACTGTTCACCGCCAGAATCACCATGATCGCCAGCAGCGCGAGCATCATCACCTTGGTCACACGCTCCAAGCCGCTCTGCAGTCCAAACGAATTGATTGCGAAACCCACAACGACGACAACGACCATCCAGCCCCCCATCACAAGCGGCTGGCCAAGCATTTCGGGAAATACTGCCTGCACCTGTTCGGTCGTCGCCCCTTCAAACCGTCCGGAAGCGGTCAGATAGAAATAATGCAGCATCCATCCGCACACGGTCGTGTAAAACATCATCAGCAGGTAGTTGCCAATCATGGCCAGATAACCGTGGATATGCCATTTCTGCCCCGGCTTTTCCAGCGCCTGATAAGCGCGCACCGGACTTTTCTGACTGGCGCGGCCCACCGCAAATTCCATCGTCATAATCGGCAGCCCCAGGATGATTAGGAAGAGTACATAAAACACGACAAACGCGCCGCCGCCGTACTGGCCTACCATCCATGGAAACTTCCATACATTTCCCACGCCGATGGCGCACCCTGCCGAGAGCAGGATGAAGCCCAAGCGTGAGCCCAATCTTTCTCTTTGCATTGCTACATACCCCTTATAAAACTTACATCTTTATATTTTCAAACGTCCGCGACGTCTGATTTCTCCTGAAATCGCAGCCGCCTGCGCTTTTCCCGCAGCGCGCGGAAAAAGTCTCTGAGGATCGCTGCGCACGCCTCCTCCATCACGCCGGAAACGACCGTCGGCCTGTGGTTATACGGCAGCGCGAACAGGTCGACCAGCGTGCCGCATGAGCCGGCTTTCGGATCGGGCGCCCCGTAATATACCGTTTTGATCCGCGCGTTGATGATAGCGCCCGCGCACATCGGACACGGCTCCAACGTAACATACAGGTCGCATTTATGCAGCCGCCAGCCGCCCAGCTTTCTGCACGCCTTTTCGATGGCCTCGATCTCCGCATGATGGAGCGCGTTTTTTTTGGTCTCCCTGCGGTTCCGGCCGCGGCCGACGATTTTCCCTTCGCAAACAACCACCGCGCCCACCGGCACCTCGCCCTCCTCCGCCGCCTTTTGGGCGAGACGGAGCGCTGCTTTCATATATTTTTGCTGTTCTGTCATCTACCTGCCTCCGCACCGCTCCATCAAAAACACCCGTCCAATGGCGGGTGTTTTTTGCCTTGCCTTTACTGGATGCAAGCCTCGGCAACGCTATACTGCTGCGTAGCATATGGACACAGGCTTTGCGCCCGTTTATTGCATCATCTGACGCTGCCGCGAAAGGTTCATCGTTCCATCCTGCATGCCGGACAGGTTCTCCAAGCAGTTGCCCGTGCCGTAAGCGACACAGGAAATCGCTTCATCCGCGATGTGGGTCGGGATGCCGGTCTTGGACGCGACCAGTTTGTCGAAGCCCCAGATCAGCGAACCGCCGCCGGTCATCACGATGCCGTTGGTCGAAATATCGCCGGTCAGCTCAGGCGGCGTCCGCTCGATGACCCAGTGGATCGCCTCGACGATCGACGCGCTGACTTCCTCCAATGCGTCCAGCACCTCGGTCGAGTTGACCGAGAACGTGCGCGGCAGGCCGGTCATCAGGCAGCGCCCCTTGACCTCCATCGATACCTCTTCCGTACGCGGATAAACACAGCCGATGGTCTTTTTGATCTGCTCCGCAGTGCGCTCGCCGATCAGGGCGTTGTGCTTTCGGCGGACATATTTGACGATCGCTTCGTCGAACTTATCGCCCGCAATCTTGATCGAAGTGGATTCCACGATGCCGCCGAGCGAAATAACCGCAACATCGGTCGTACCGCCGCCGATATCGACCACCATGTTGCCGTTGGGCTTTGCAATATCGATGCCCGCGCCAATCGCCGCCGCGACCGGCTCCTCGATCAGGAAAACACGCTTTGCGCCCGCCTGGGTGCCGGCATCGATCACCGCGCGTTCCTCGACCTCCGTGATGATCGAAGGCACGCAAATCACCACGTTGGGCTTAAACAGGCGGAAGCCCTGCACCTTGCGGATAAATTCCTTGATCATGCGCTCGGTCATTTCATAGTCTGAAATCACGCCCTCGCGCAGCGGACGGATGGCAATAATGTTGCCCGGTGTGCGGCCCAGCATCTTCTGCGCCTCCGCGCCGACGGACAGGATCTTGCCCGACACCTTATCCACCGCGACAACCGATGGTTCGTTCAGCACCACGCCCTTCCCCTTAACGTAGACCAGAACCGTCGCCGTGCCGAGGTCAATGCCGATATCACTCGAAAAAAGCGAAAACTTTTTCGCTAATGTTTCCAGAAAAGAAGCCATAATCTTCATTCATCCTTTTTGCTCTGTTACCGCCGATTTGCAGTATTTTTATTATACCCCATACACCGGTCGGTTTTCAAGGCTATTTGCGAAAATATTGTCAAATCGACAACATTTCCCTGCGTTTTATCCGAGAACCGATGCATTCGGCGTCGGTTCCGCGCGCAGGCGCGCCTTGAGCGCGCTGTACCTCCTGCCTTTCTGGTTGTTTTCCACCATATAAGCGACTGTATCCGCGCTGCCGACGATCACCAGAAGCTGCTTGGCGCGCGTGATCGCGGTATAAAGGATGTTGCGCGTCAGCAGGCGGCGCGGCAACCCGTCGGACAGCGCCAGTACGACCGCGTCAAACTCGCTGCCCTGCGACTTGTGTACCGTGACCGCATACGCCAGTTCCAGCTCGCCCAGCATATCATAGGTGTAGGTTGCGATGCGGTCGTCAAACCGGATGACCATGCATTCCTGCTGCGGGAATATCTGTAGTATTTCCCCAACATCGCCGTTGAATATGCCGGTCCCCTGCTCCTCGTCCTCCCGACGCTCCCATACGATGTCGTAATTGTTGCGCACCTGCATCACCCGATCCCCCTCGCGGAATATCCAGTCCCCGAAGCGCTTTTCCAACTTGCTTTCCGCAGGTGGATTGAGAGCTTCCTGTAAGCGCCGGTTGAGCGCCACCGTGCCGCTCCCCTGCCGCTTGGCGGGCGACAACACCTGAATCTGCGCAGGGGTAAAGCCGTAATGCTTCGGCAAGCGCGACGCGCAAAGCTGCGCGACCGTTTCGATCACCGCGGACGGCTCGGAGCGCTTGAGAAAGAAGAAGTCTCCGTCCGCGCCGGATGGAACCGGCATTCGGCCCGCATTGACCGCATGCGCATTCATCACGATATCGGATTTCTGCGCCTGCCGGAAAATCTCGGTCAGCCCAATTGTCGGAACACGGTGTGAGCCGATCATATCCCGCAGGAAATTCCCCGGTCCCACCGGCGGGAGCTGGTCCGCGTCACCCACCAGCACCAGCCGCGCCCCATGCGGCAGCGCCTCGACCAACGCCTGCATCAGCGTGATATCCACCATGGATACCTCGTCCAGAATCACCGCGTCGCATTCCAACGGATTCGTCAGGTTATGCGCAAAGGCGGTGCGCCCTCCGGCGGCAAAGCCGGCTTCCAGCAGCCGGTGGATGGTTCTGGCCTCTATACCGGTCAGATCGGATAAGCGTTTGGCCGCCCGTCCGGTTGGGGCCGCGAGCAGCGTGTGCAGTCCCAATGCCTCAAAAACCTGCAGGATGCCGCGCACGGTGGTCGTTTTGCCCGTACCCGGCCCGCCGGTCAGGATCACAAGCCCGCTGCGCGCCGCCACGGAAATGGCCTGCTTCTGCTTTTCCGAATAGGGAAATTCACTGCCCTCCATCAGCGCGCCGAGCAGCTCGTCCACGTCAAAGTCATACAAAAAGCAGCGCTCCGCCATACCGCCCAGCATCTCTGCGAGATAGGCTTCAGCATCATGGATGCTGCGCAGATAGACCGCGTCCCTGCCCGCAATCTGTTCCCGCACCAGTTTCCCGCGCTCGCTCAGCCGCAGGATGCTCTCCAGCGCCCGCGCCTCATCAAACTCCACATCCTCATCCGACAGCAGCACGCAGACCGTATGGGTCAGCTTTTCCATCGGTATGAACGTATGCCCGTTATCCAGGTTAAACGTCAGGGTATACAGCACGCCCGCGTCTGCCCGTTCGTCCGACAGCAACGACAGCCCCAGCTCCATTGCCAGCCCGTCTGCGATACGGAATTCAACATCATAATACGGATCGCACAGCAGATATGGGTTCTCACACAACGCGTCGATCGCACTGTCATGCAACCGCTTATACAGCAGCGGCGTCAGCGATACCGGCAGGTTATGCTCGCTCAAAAAATCCATCAGCAGGCGCATTTCGCTTTGCTCGATAAACTGCCTGCCGATTTCCCGCGCTTTCTTTTCCGTAATCCCCCTGATCTCAGTCAGGCGGTCGGGAGCATGTGTCAGAACGTCAAAGGTATCTTCCCCAAAGCGCTCCGCAATCCGCGCCGCCAGGCGCTGCCCCACACCGCGAATCAGTCCGGAACCCAAGTATTCGGCGATGCCGCGCACGGACGATGGCAGACGCCGCTCAAACGCTTCTGTGGCGAACTGCTCTCCATAGGAGGGATGTGTAACCCAATAACCGGTCAGGATTACCTGTTCCCCGGGTCCGATATTGGGGAACGTGCCGGTCGCCGTTACCTCCGCCCCCTCTTCGGACGCAAGGCGCAGCACGGCGTAACCGTTTTCCTGATTATAGAAAACGATCTGTTCCACCGTGCCGCGTATCAATACGTATTCTCTTTCGTCCACCCGATATGTTCCTCTACTTCCGTGTCATTCCAAATACATCATGTCCTGCCGCGCCGCCATATGCTTCGCCACATTTTGGCCCTGTCCGCTGCCGATCTCGACGAATGTGATAGACATGCTGGGCAGATACTGCTTACGGATCCGCAGGGCGGTCCGGATCAGCTGCTCGCTCGACGCGTCGCAGCCATCCCCGTACAGCGTCAGCTCCGCCGAGCCGTGCAGCCGCAGCATACGTACAAAAACGATTTCATACACGGTGTGCAAAACGGTATAAAACCCTACCGCAGCAAATACCGCCAGCACAGATTGCCAGAAAACAGACATGGTTTTCCCCTCCTGCTTTCAGCCTATGCCGCGGGCGGGCTTCATGTTACGCGGCGTTATATTAATTGTATCACAAGTCGGCAAAAAAGTAAAATACCGCCACACAACGGGGGCTGCAGGCTTCGCGTCCGCAGCCCCCGCACCGTCCGTTTGCCCTTTACGTCTCGTGCTCAATGCACCACTCGGTCAGATCCTCGCTGTTCGTGCCGCGCATCGGATGCGCCCGTCCGCAGTTCCGCTCATGCGGCGGCAGCGCCTCCCCCTGCGTCTGAACGTCTTTCTGGCGGTGACAGTTACTGATCTCATGTTCGCTGCTGCGCGCCGCAACGCTCGGTTTGCTCCGCTCCATCCATTCAATATTCTTTTTTGCGGATTCCAGCTGCTGGGCAGAAACCTCATGCTCGTTTTTCATCAAGCATCCCTCCTCACAGCTATTGTGTCGCACGCCCGCACGCTTTAGACAAGAAAAAACTCCCATGCGAAGCATGGGAGTTTAATGATTGCCAATTAGTCGGCGTTGATCTTGGTAACAACGCCCGAACCAACCGTACGGCCACCCTCACGGATAGCGAAACGAAGACCTTCCTCGATCGCGATCGGGGTGATCAGCTCAACGTCCATCTCAACATTGTCGCCCGGCATGCACATCTCAACGCCCTCCGGCAGAGCGATAACGCCGGTAACGTCAGTGGTGCGGAAGTAGAACTGGGGACGGTAGTTGTTGAAGAACGGAGTATGACGGCCGCCCTCTTCCTTCTTCAGGACGTAAACCTGACCGTGGAACTTGGTGTGCGGATGAATGGAACCCGGCTTCGCCAAAACCTGGCCGCGCTCAATCTCGGTCTTCTGGATGCCGCGGAGCAGCGCGCCGATGTTGTCGCCAGCCTCAGCGTAGTCCAGCAGCTTACGGAACATCTCGATGCCGGTAACAACGGTCTTGCGCGGCGCGTCCATCAGGCCGACGATCTCAACTTCCTCGCCCATCTTCAGCTGGCCACGCTCGACACGGCCGGTAGCAACCGTACCACGGCCAGTGATGGAGAATACGTCCTCAACCGGCATGATGAACGGCTTGTCAGCCGCACGGTCCGGCGTCGGGATATAGGAGTCAACAGCATCCATCAGCTCGCGGATGCAAGCGTACTCCGGCGCGTTCGGATCAGTGGAGTCAGAGGTCAGAACGCCCAGCGCGGAACCGCGGATTACCGGAATGTCGTCGCCCGGGAACTCATAGGAGGACAGCAGATCGCGGATCTCCATCTCAACGAGATCGAGCAGCTCCTCGTCGTCAACCTGGTCAACCTTGTTCATGAATACAACGATATACGGAACGCCTACCTGACGAGCAAGCAGGATATGCTCACGGGTCTGCGGCATCGGGCCGTCAGCAGAAGAAACAACCAGGATCGCGCCGTCCATCTGAGCAGCGCCGGTGATCATGTTCTTAACGTAGTCGGCGTGGCCCGGGCAGTCAACGTGCGCATAGTGGCGGTTCTTGGTATGGTACTCAACGTGAGCGGTATTGATCGTAATACCGCGCTCCTTCTCCTCCGGCGCCTTGTCGATGGAGTCGTACGCCTGATACTCAGCCTCGCCCTCGAGAGCCAGAACCTTGGTGATCGCCGCGGTCAGCGTGGTCTTGCCATGGTCAACGTGGCCGATGGTACCGATGTTAACGTGCGGCAGGGAGCGGTCAAATTTTTCCTTTGCCATTGTGGATATCCTCCTCGTAAATTGAATTCATAGTCATGGTGAGTTTATTCTACTGCAAATCACAGAAAAATGCAATAGTTTTTAGTTGTCTTTGTTACGGGTGTCCATAATCTTTTCCTGGATGCTCTTGGGTACTTCCGTGTAATGGCTGGGCTGCATGGTGTATTGGCCACGACCCTGCGTGCTCGAACGCAGCGCGGTCGCATAGCCGAACATCTCGCTCAGCGGAACGGCAGCGGAAATCGCCTGCACACCGCCGCGCGGCTCCATACCCTGAATCTGGCCGCGGCGGGCATTCAGGCCGCCGATGACATCGCCCATATAATCCTCCGGCACCATAACGTCAACCTGCATGATAGGCTCCATCAGAACCGGATCCGCCTTCTTCATCGCTTCCTTGAACGCCATGGAGCCGGCAATCTTGAACGCCATTTCAGAGGAGTCAACCTCGTGGTAGGATCCGTCATACAGGGTAACCTTGACGTCGACTACCGGATAACCCGCCAAGATACCGGCCTGCATCGCACCCTGGATACCCTGGTTGACAGGCTCGATATATTCCTTTGGAATCGCACCGCCGACGATCTTGTTGATGAACTCGTAGCCCTTACCGGACTCGTTCGGTTCAACAATGATCTTGACATGGCCGTACTGGCCCTTACCGCCAGACTGACGCGCATACTTCTGATCTACGTCCGCAGAGCGGCGGATGGTTTCCTTGTAAGCAACCTGCGGCTCGCCGACATTCGCCTCTACCTTGAACTCGCGCAGCAGGCGGTCGACGATGATCTCGAGGTGCAGCTCGCCCATGCCGGCGATGATGGTCTGACCAGTTTCCTCGTCGGTATAGGTCTTGAAAGTCGGGTCCTCTTCCGCCAGCTTTGCCAGCGCAATACCCATCTTCTCCTGACCGGCCTTGGTCTTAGGCTCGATCGCAACGCGGATAACCGGCTCTGGGAAGTTCATGGACTCCAGAATGATCGGGTGCTTCTCGTCGCAGAGCGTGTCACCCGTGGTGGTATTCTTAAAGCCGATGCCCGCGGCGATATCGCCTGAATAAACCACATCGATATCCTGACGGTGGTTTGCGTGCATCTGCAGGATGCGGCCCAAGCGCTCGCGCTGGTCCTTGGTCGCATTGAGGACCGAGGAACCCGCAGTGATCGTACCCGAGTAAACGCGGAAGAACGTCAGTCGGCCGACGAACGGGTCGGTCGCAATTTTGAACGCCAGCGCAGAGAACGGCGCCTCATCGGAGGACGGACGGGAATCATCCTCGCCAGTCTTGGGGTTGACGCCCTTGATATCCTCGATGTCGGTCGGCGCCGGCATATAGTCGATAACCGCGTCAAGCAGCATCTGGACGCCTTTGTTGCGGTATGCGGTGCCGCACAGAACGGGAATGATCTGATTGCCAATGGTACCCTTGCGGATTGCAGCCTTGACCTCCGCAGCGGAGATCTCCTCGCCCTCGAGGTACTTCATCATGAGATCCTCGTCAAGCTCGGCAGCGGCTTCCCACAGCGCGTCGTGATACTCCTGCGCCTGATCCATCATATCGGCCGGAATTTCCTCGTCGCGGACATCCTTGCCAAGATCGTCATAGTAAACCTCCGCACGCATGGTCACCAGGTCGATGATGCCGCGGAACGTCTCCTCTACGCCGATCGGAAGCTGGATCGGCACTGCGTTGCACTTGAGTCGGTCCCTCATCATGCTGACAACATTGAAGAAGTCGGCACCCATGATGTCCATCTTGTTGACGAACGCCATACGCGGCACCTTATAATCATCAGCCTGATGCCAAACCGTTTCGGACTGAGGCTCAACGCCGCCCTTGGCGCAGAAAACAGTGACCGAACCGTCCAGTACGCGCAGAGAGCGCTGCACCTCGATGGTGAAGTCAACGTGGCCCGGGGTGTCGATGATGTTGATACGGTGCTCCGGAAACTGATGCTGGGAGCCCGACCAGTGGCAGGTGGTTGCGGCAGAGGTGATGGTGATGCCGCGCTCCTGCTCCTGTTCCATCCAGTCCATCGTAGCGGTACCGTCGTGGGTATCGCCGATCTTGTGGTTTACACCGGTGTAGTACAGAATACGCTCGGTGGTAGTGGTTTTACCGGCGTCGATGTGCGCCATGATGCCGATATTTCTGGTTCTTTCCAGGGAATATTCTCTAGGCATATTGCTCTCCTTTCAAAGCGTAAAACGGATCGCAGATTAATAGCGGTAGTGCGCGAATGCCTTGTTCGCTTCCGCCATCTTGTGCGTATCCTCACGCTTCTTCACAGCGCCGCCCAGATTGTTGCACGCGTCCATGATCTCGCCGGCCAGGCGCTCGCGCATAGTCTTCTCGCTGCGGGCGCGGGCATACTTGGTAATCCAGCGCAGGCCCAGGGTCTGACGACGCTCCGGACGGACTTCCATCGGCACCTGATAGGTGGCGCCGCCTACACGACGGGCCTTAACTTCGAGCGACGGCATGATGTTCTCCATCGCTTCCGTAAAGACCTCCAGCGGTTCACGTCCGGTTTTCTCACGGACGATATCAAAAGCACCATAAACGACCTTCTGCGAAACGCCTTTCTTGCCGTCCAGCATGATCGAGTTGACCAGCTTGGTGACAAGCTTAGAGTTGTAAAGCGGATCGGGTAGAACGTCTCTCTTCGGGACATTACCTCTTCTTGGCACTTTGCTTCCCTCCTTCAAAAATATTTGATTTCATAGGTACTCCGGCTCAGCACATAGGGCAAGCCGTTGTAATGCCTGTCCGAGGTAATACACCCGTATATGCAATCGGATATAAAACGCCTCAGACAAAGCATGAGAGTGCTTTGCTGAAAAAACTTTAACTTTTCTCGCAAAACGTGTGGGTCGGCAGCTTACTTGCCTGCCTTCGGACGCTTAGCGCCGTACTTGGAACGAGCCTGACGGCGGTTTGCTACGCCCTGGGTATCCAGCGTGCCGCGGATGATGTGGTAGCGGACGCCGGGAAGGTCCTTTACACGGCCGCCGCGAACCATAACGACAGAGTGCTCCTGCAGGTTGTGACCTTCGCCCGGGATGTAAGCGGAAACTTCCATCTGGTTGGTCAGCTTGACACGAGCAACCTTACGAAGCGCGGAGTTCGGCTTCTTCGGCGTCATGGTTTTAACCGTCGTGCAGACGCCACGCTTCTGCGGAGCAGACTGGTCGGTGGCTTTCTTCTTCTGAGAGTTATAGCCTACCTGAAGAGCCGGCGCCGTAGATTTGTAAACGACTGCCTCGCGCCCCTTACGGACGAGTTGGTTAAAAGTTGGCATTTTATTTCCTCCTTCTTTCAAAAGTATTTATGAAAAACGCGCGCCGCGCGTATTCCATCAAACAGCATCAGCGCAGGACTGTGACGACCGCAGCACCGACATCGATGCCCGCCGCGTCCCCCAGCTCCGCCATGGTGGTGATTTCCGTGATCCTGGTATCCGTCTCGCTGCAAAGCTCGTAAATGGGACCTACCACGCGTTTTTCCGCGTCCAGCGCAACATAGACCTCAGCCGCCGCGCCGTCCCGAATCGCCTTTTTCGACTGCTTCACACCGATGACCTTGTGCGCCGTGCGAAGTTCTGAAAGCATACTAACCCTCCTATACGGCATACTTCATTAGTATAATTGCTTTCCGGCATGAAGTCAAGCACTTTTACAGAGATTTTTCACCATTTCTGCCATAATATGCGTTTGCTACATCGTTTACAGCGAAAAAATGCGCCACTGACCGTAAAAACAAGGGAACGCCTTTCAGCATTCCCCTGTTTTGCAGAATTTATACTTTTCCGATTCAGCCGAGATCGACCGTCTGCTCGTAATGTCCGTCGCAGTATTCGGTCATGCCGGAGCCTGCCGGAATCAGCTTGCCGATGATGACGTTTTCTTTCAGGCCCATCAGCGGGTCTACCTTGCCCTTGATCGCGGCGTCGGTCAGCACGCGGGTTGTTTCCTGGAACGACGCGGCGGACATCCAGGAGTCGGTCGCCAGCGACGCCTTGGTAATACCCATGAGCGTCGGCTCGGCCACCGCCAGGCGGAGACCCTCCTCGCCCGCGTCGATACGGTCCTGCACCTTCTGGTTATAGTCCTCAAACTCAAGCAGATCCATTACCGAGCCGGGCAGCACCTCTGCGTCGCCCGCGTCCTCGACGCGCACCTTGCGCATCATCTGACGCACGATGACTTCGATATGCTTGTCGTTGATATCAACGCCCTGCTGGCGGTAAACCTTCTGCACTTCCTTGATCTCATAGTCATGCACTGCACGCGGATCGAGGATGCGCAGGATATCATGCGGGTTGAGCGAACCTTCGTTGAGCTGGAAGCCCTGCTCGACCTCCTGCCCATCGGTCACACGGATGCCGGAAGACGACGCGAGCTGGTAAGAACGCATATCGCCTGTTTCCGAATTGACGATGTTGACTGTCTTGACCGTGGTGCGCTTGGACTCCTCAATGGTGATGACGCCGCTGATCTCCGCAAGGGTTGCGGCCTTCTTGGGCTTGCGTGCCTCGAACAGCTCTTCAACACGCGGAAGACCCTGCGTGATATCCGAGCCGGCAACGCCGCCGGTGTGGAACGTACGCATGGTGAGCTGGGTACCCGGCTCGCCGATGGACTGCGCGGCGATGATGCCGACCGCCTCGCCCTTGCCGACCGGCGTACCCATCGCCAGATTCATGCCATAGCAGTGCGAGCAGACACCCTTGCGCGCGCGGCATTCGAGGACCGAGCGGATCTGTACGCGGGTGATACCGGCCGCGATGATCGCGTCCGCGTCCGCATCGTTCATCATCTTGCTCTTGGGTACGATCAACGCGCCTGTTGCCGGATCGCAGATATCGTCGACCGGATACCGGCCGAGCAGACGCTCGCGCAGCGGCTCGATGACCTGATTGCCTTCCTTAATATCCTCTACCCAGATGCCCTTGGCCGCGCCGCAGTCCTCCTCACGGATGATCACGTCCTGGGAAACGTCTACCAGGCGGCGGGTCAGGTAACCGGAGTCCGCAGTACGCAGCGCGGTATCTGCCAGACCTTTACGCGCGCCGCGCGCAGAAATGAAGTATTCCAAAACCGAGAGACCCTCGCGGAAGTTGGACTTGATCGGAATCTCAATCGTCTTACCCGAGGTGGACGCCATCAGGCCGCGCATACCGGCGAGCTGGCGGATCTGGTTGATCGAACCACGCGCGCCAGAATCGGCCATCATGTGGATCGGGTTGAAGCGCTGCTCGCGCATGTTTTCCTGCAGCTTGGCGGTAACCTTTTTGGTCGTGGATTCCCACTCGGCGACCGTCAGGCGGTAGCGCTCGTCGTCCGTGATAAAACCGCGCTTGTATTTTTTATCGATCTTGGCGACCTGCTGCTCGGATTCATGGATCAGGGTCGCCTTGTCGTCCGGCACCAGCATATCGGCCACCGCAACGGTCAGCGCGCCCTTGGTCGAATATTTGTAGCCCATCGCCTTGATTGAGTCGAGAACCTCGGCCGTTACATTGAAGCCATGCACATGGATGCACTTGTCAATGATCTTGCCCAGCTCTTTTTTGCCGCAGGTGAACATGATCTCCAGATCGAATTTCTTGTCCGGATCCGAGCGGTCGACAAAGCCGAGGTCCTGCGGAATGCGCTCGTTGAAGATCAGGCGGCCCGGCGTCGCGTCCACAATGCGGCTCTCCATCTTGCCGTTGATCTCCTTGGTCACGCGCACCTTGATCGGCGCGTGGATGCCGACAACGCCCTCCGCATAAGCCATCAGCGCTTCATCGGCGTCGCGGAACACCTTGCCGGTACCCGGCTCGGTATCGCGGTCGATGGTCAGGTAATAGGAGCCCAGCACCATATCCTGCGACGGTACGGTGACCGGCTTGCCGTCCTGCGGCTTGAGAAGGTTGTTGGCGGACAACATAAGAAGGCGCGCCTCGGCCTGCGCTTCTGCGGACAGCGGCACATGCACCGCCATCTGGTCGCCATCAAAGTCCGCGTTGAACGCCGTACAGACGAGCGGATGCAGACGGATGGCGCGGCCCTCGACCAGCACCGGCTCGAACGCCTGGATGCCCAAGCGGTGCAGCGTCGGCGCGCGGTTGAGCATGACCGGGTGACCCTTGATGATACCGGCGAGCACATCCCAAACCTCGGGCTTGGCGCGCTCGACCATCTTCTTGGCGGATTTGATATTGGACGCCGTTCCGTCCTCCACCAGCTTTTTCATTACAAACGGCTTGAACAGCTCAAGCGCCATCTCTTTGGGCAGGCCGCACTGGTAAATCTTCAGATCCGGACCGACAACGATAACCGAACGGCCGGAGTAGTCGACGCGCTTGCCGAGCAGGTTCTGGCGGAAGCGGCCCTGCTTGCCCTTGAGCATGTCGGACAGGCTCTTGAGCGCACGGTTGTTCGGGCCAGTGACCGGCCGGCCGCGGCGGCCATTGTCGATCAGCGCATCCACCGCCTCCTGAAGCATGCGCTTCTCATTGCGCACGATGATATCGGGCGCGCCCAGCTCCAGCAGGCGCTTTAAGCGGTTGTTGCGGTTGATGACGCGGCGGTACAGGTCGTTGAGGTCCGAGGTCGCGAAGCGGCCGCCGTCGAGCTGCACCATAGGGCGGATCTCCGGCGGGATGACCGGAACCACGTCCATGATCATCCATTCCGGACGGTTGTGAGACAGCCGGAACGACTCTACGACCTCCAGACGCTTGATGATGCGCAGGCGTTTCTGTCCGGAGGATTCGCGCAGTTCCGCGGTCAGCTCCTTGGAGAGCTGGTCGAGATCCAGCTCCTGCAGCAGTTCCTTGATCGCCTCCGCGCCCATGCCGGCGCGGAAATCGTCCTCATACTTTTCGCGCATGTCGCGGTACTCCGCCTCGTTTAGGATCTGCTTTTTCATCAGCGGGGTATCGCCCGGATCGATCACAATATAGTTGGCAAAGTACAGGACCTTTTCCAGCACGCGCGGGCTGATATCCAGGATCAGACCCATGCGGGACGGGATGCCCTTGAAGTACCAGATGTGCGAGACGGGCGCGGCCAGCTCAATATGGCCCATGCGCTCGCGGCGGACCTTGGCGCGCGTGACCTCGACGCCGCATTTGTCGCAGATCTTTCCCTTGAAGCGGACTTTCTTATATTTGCCGCAGTGGCACTCCCAATCCTTCGTGGGGCCAAAGATGCGCTCGCAGAACAGGCCGTCCTTTTCCGGCTTGAGCGTGCGGTAGTTAATGGTTTCGGGTTTTTTGACTTCACCATACGACCACTCGCGGATCAGGTCGGGCGAGGCCAGGCCGATCTTGATGGCGTTAAACGTATGATATCCCATATATTTTCAGATGCTCCTTCCCAATTCACAGATGATTCCGGCCGGCCGCTGGCTTATTCGCCCAGGCCGTCGTCAAAATCACCTTCGGCATCGTCGCCGTCCTCGTCGGCGCTGTCCAGTGTAAAGAGATCGGTGTCGCCCTCCTCGGCGTCGTTGATGCCGAAGCCAGCCGCGGTGAATTCATCATCCGCGCCCGAAACAGCCTGCTCCATCGGGCGGATGAAATCTGCATCGTCGTCCTCGTCGTCCGCCAGCTCGATAACCTCCATGTTCTCGTCGAGCACCTGAATGTCCAGGCACAGGCTCTGCAGCTCCTTGACCAGAACCTTGAAGGATTCCGGCACGCCCGGCTGCGGCACGTTATGGCCCTTGACGATCGCTTCATAGGTCTTGACACGGCCGGTGATATCGTCCGACTTGACAGTCAGGATCTCCTGCAGGGTATAGGCGGCGCCATAGGCTTCAAGCGCCCAGACTTCCATTTCGCCGAAGCGCTGGCCGCCGAACTGCGCCTTGCCGCCCAGCGGCTGCTGGGTGACCAGCGAGTATGGGCCGGTCGAACGGGCGTGAATCTTATCGTCTACCAGATGATGCAGCTTGAGGTAGTACATATAACCGACGGTAACGCGGTTGTCAAACTGCTCGCCCGTGCGTCCGTCGTAAACAACGCTCTTGCCGTCCTCGCCCACGCCGGCGGCAACCAAGGTCTCCTTGATGTCGTCCAGGGTCGCACCGTCGAACACAGGGGTTTCAACCTTCCAGCCGAGCTTTTTCGCCGCGAAGCCGAGGTGTACCTCGAGCACCTGCCCGATGTTCATACGGGACGGAACGCCCAGCGGGTTAAGCACGATATCAAGCGGACGGCCGTCCTCCAGGAAAGGCATATCCTCCTGCGGCAGAATACGGGATACAACGCCCTTGTTGCCGTGGCGGCCCGCCATCTTATCGCCGACCGAAATTTTGCGCTTCTGCGCGATATACACGCGCACAACCATGTTCACGCCCGGCGAAAGCTCGTCGCCGTTCTCGCGGGTGAACACCTTGACGTCCACCACGATACCGGATTCGCCGTGCGGCGCGCGCAGCGAGGTGTCGCGCACCTCGCGCGCCTTCTCACCGAAGATCGCGCGCAGCAGGCGTTCCTCGGCGGTCAGCTCGGTCTCGCCCTTGGGGGTTACCTTGCCGACCAGGATGTCGCCCGCCTGCACCTCCGCGCCCACGCGGATGATGCCGCGCTCGTCGAGGTTGCGTAGCGCGTCCTCGCCGACGTTCGGGATGTCTCGAGTGATCTCCTCCGGCCCGAGCTTGGTGTCGCGGGATTCGGATTCATATTCTTCAATGTGGATCGAGGTATACACGTCGTCGCGCACCAACCGCTCGTTGAGCAGGACGGCGTCCTCGTAGTTGTAGCCCTCCCAGGTCATAAAGCCGATCAGCGCGTTCTTGCCAAGCGCGATCTCGCCCCTGTCGGTCGATGGGCCGTCCGCCAGCACGTCGCCCGCCTTGACGCGCTCGCCCAGATCGACGATCGGGCGCATGTTGATGCAGGTGGATTGGTTGGAGCGCAGGAACTTGGTCAGATGATAGGTCTTTTCCTCGCCGTTGTCATACTGCACGACGACCTCGCGCGCGGTCACGCGGGTGACGACGCCGTCGCTCTCGGCCAGCGGGATGGTGCCCGAGTCGACCGCCGCCTTGTATTCCATGCCGGTGGCCACGACCGGCGCTTCGGTCTTTAAGAGCGGCACAGCCTGACGCTGCATGTTCGCGCCCATGAGCGCGCGGTTTGCGTCGTCATGCTCGAGGAACGGGATAAAAGCGGTCGCAACCGAAACCATCATGCGGGGCGAAACGTCCATCAGATCAACGTCCTTGCGGTCTACCTCGACGAACTCGTCGCGCATGCGGCAGGTGACGCGGTCGTTCAGCAGGTAGCCGTTTTCATCGATCGGCTCGGTGGCCTGACAGACAATATACTCGTCCTCCACGTCCGCGGTCATATACTGCACCTGGTCGGTCACGCGGCCGTCTTCCTTATCGATGATGCGGTACGGCGCTTCGATGAAGCCAAAATCGTTGATGCGCGCATAGGTCGCCAGATACGAGATCAGGCCGATGTTCGGACCTTCCGGCGTCTCGATCGGACACAGGCGGCCGTAGTGCGAATAGTGTACGTCGCGCACCTCAAAGGATGCGCGGTCGCGCGACAGGCCGCCGGGGCCAAGCGCGGACATACGGCGCTTGTGCGTCAGCTCTGCCAGCGGGTTGTTCTGGTCCATGAACTGAGAGAGCGGCGAAGAGCCAAAGAATTCCTTGATGGCCGCGGTCACCGGGCGGATGTTGATCAGCGACTGCGGGGTGACGATGTCCAAATCCTGAATGGTCATGCGCTCGCGGATAACGCGCTCCATGCGGCTGAAACCGATACGGAACTGGTTCTGGAGCAGCTCGCCCACGCAGCGCAGGCGGCGGTTGCCCAGGTGGTCGATGTCGTCGGTCGTGCCGATGCCATGACCCAGGTTGAGCAGGTAGCAGATCGAGGCGAGCATGTCGTCCACGATGATAGTCTTGGGAATCAGGTCGTGAATGCGGGTCTGCACGGTCTTTTTCAGCTCGTCGCCCGAAGCGCCCGAATCGATGATCTCTTTGAGTACGGAAAAGCGCACCTTTTCCTTTACGTCCAGCTCCTCAGCGGTAAAGCCGGTGTACTCCTGGAAGTCGCCGATATCGACCATGCCGTTGCCGAACACCTTGACGGCAGTTCCCTCGCTCGATTCAATCACAGCATGGTTGACGCCCCGACGGGACAGCAGGCGCGCCTTGTCGCGGGTGAGGATTTCCTCCCCCTCGGCCAGCACCTCGCCGGTCATGGGATCGACCACCGGCTCGAGCAGCTTATGGCCGGTGATACGGCGGGCGATGTCCAGCTTCTTGTTGTATTTATAGCGGCCGACCGCGGAAATATCATAGCGGCGCACGTCGAAGAACATCGCGTCCATCAGGCTGGTCGCGGACTCGACCGTGGGCGGCTCGCCCGGGCGCATTTTCTTGTAAATCTCAATCAGCGCCTCGTCCGAGGTATGGGCGGGGTCCTTGTCGAGCGTGGCGACGATCAGCGGGTCCTCGCCGAACAGTTCCTTGATCTCCGCGTCGGTCTTGACGCCGATGGCGCGGATAAAGCTGGTGATCGGGATTTTGCGGTTCTTGTCGATGCGGACGTAGAACACGTCGTTCGCATCGGTCTCATATTCGAGCCACGCGCCGCGGTATGGGATAACGGTTGCGGACAGCAGCAGCTTATCGGTCTTGTCATACTCCCTGCCATAGTAGACGCCGGGCGAACGGACGAGCTGGGAGACAATCGCGCGCTCCGCGCCGTTGATGATAAAGGTTGCGGAATCGGTCATCTTCGGGAAATCACCCATGAAGATCTCCTGCTCCTTGATCTCGCCGGTTTCCTTGTTGCGCAGGCGCATGCGGACCTTGAGCGGCGAAGCATATGTGGCGTCGCGCGCCTTGCATTCCTCTACGCTGTACTTCGGCGCCTCGTCCATCGAGTAATCGAGGAACGAAAGCTCCAGATTGCCGGTGTAGTCCGTGATGGACGCGGTATCGGCGAAAACCTCGCGCAGTCCTTCGTCAAGGAACCACTGGTAGGACTTTTTTTGCACCTCGATCAGATTGGGCATCTCCAATATCTCGTTGATGCGTGCAAAGCTCTTTCGCGTGGTTTTGCCGTGCTGTACGTCTTTCACCTTCATGTGCTTTGATCACTCCGTTTCTTTCGGCTGTGTTGGTGTTGATACGCCCGGCGGCGTGGCAAAAATATCATTTTGGGTCTTGCATTTTGACCAAGACCGTGCTAACATGTATTTAGGAGTCGGGATAATTTCCCGATTTTGTTAAGCGTTTTATTATACCATGATTTTGCATAATAAGTCAAGGATATTTTTGTATAAAAAGGGAATGGATTTTTCCATTCCCTTTTGCTTTTGTGCTAATTTTCCAGAGAACCGCGCGTTTCGCGCCCCTCCCGCTCCTCCGCGATGAACATAATACCGAACACCGCCAGCAGCGGCGCACAGGTCAGCAGCAGCGCCCGCTCCCCCAGCCAGCCGGTCGCAAAGCTGCCCAGCACCGCGCCCAGGATGAAAAACAGGATGATCGCATAGTAATTGCGCATCTTTTTTGCGGCGCCACGGTCGCCGGTCTGCCGCCAGATGACAAGCTGCTCGGTACCGGAGCGCAGGTTGCCGGTACACATGGTTGTGGCGATCGCGCTGCCCTGCACCTTGCGGAACGCTTCCACCTGCAGCGCGCAGACGAATGAGATCACGCTGTTGACAACCGTGTTCCGCTCCTGCGGCAAAAAGGCCATGCAGGCGACCAGCACGGTTTCCGCAAGGACGATGATCTGCCGCCAGTGGATATTGATATCCCGATTTTGCTGCACCTTGTACCGGTGCTTGACCACCTCGGCCACCACAACGCCGACCGCGAACGCCACAATCGGCACCAGATAGCCCAGCGCGCGTATCCATTCCCTCTGCGCCAGCTCCAGCCCGAACAGCACGATGTTGCCGGTCTGCGCATTGGCGAACACACCGCCGCGGCACAGGTAGGTATAAGCGTCGAAAAAGCCGCCCGCCACGGCCAGCAGCGCGCCCAGCAGGAGCGATTCGGACATTTGCCCCCGTATCCGTTTCAATTTTCTTTCCCCATTTCTTTCGGTATCTGGTTTCAGTATAGCAAAAAACACCGTGCGGTTCAACCGGCCGCACGGCGTTCTGCTTATTCTTCCGGAAAGGTTTCCGGAAAATCCGTGTCGAGCATGCGCCTGGGGAAGCGCTTCAGCTCGGTTTCATCCGGATCGCGCATAACGCAGTCCGCGCACATCCCATAGCTGTTGATTTCGATTTCATCGAAAGTGCAGCGGCTCTTTTGATAATGAATGCACCACTTATTTTCGCATACAATCGTGTCCATACACATCATCTCCCCTTTAATTTTAATGCCCATCAAGGATGTATGCCTTACCAGAAAAATCTATGGTATCCTTACATGGTATTTTTCTAAGGTATCCTATTTTCTGCATTTCCTGTAAACTATAATCAGGTGAGCAGTATGAAATGGAACATTCGGCGTCCTCTCGAAAAAGAAGAGAGCGTCTATAAAACAATTTACATCAAGCAGTCGCTTGTTTCCAAAATTGACGCGATCGCAAAGGAGAACGACACAAGCTGGAACAACGTCGTCATCTCCATGATTGAAACCTGCCTCGAGGACGAGCCGTAATCCCCTCCCCGCAGGTCCATACCCATATAAAAAACGTCCGGCCTTAGGCCGGACGTTTTTTTATTGCAGTCATTTATCCCCCGCGATACGGATACGGTTGACCGCTTTTTTCAATTTGATCTGCGCGATGTCATGCTCATGGTCGCTTTCTTTCTGCTGCAGGGTCTGGCGGGCGCGTTCCGCGGCCTCCTCGGCACGGTGAACGTCGATTTCATCCGCCCACTCGCAGGTGCGCGCCAGCACGACGGTTTCCTCCCTGGAAACGTCCACAAAGCCGCCGGCAACCGCCGCCACGCGCTTCTCCCCATCCTTGAGGATGGTCAGGCCGCCGATGCCGAGCGCCGCCGTATACGGCACATGGTTCGGCAGGATGCCAACGTCGCCCTGCGTTGTGCGGACAACAATCCGGTCGACCGCATCGTCGTAAAAACAGCGATCCACGGTCAGTACTTTCAAGTGAAAGGTAGCCATGTTATGCCCCCTTCTTCGCCTTCTCCACTACCTCGTCAATCGTGCCGGCGAACAGGAACGCGGACTCGGGCAGGCCGTCATGCTGGCCCGCGAGAATCTCCTTGAACCCGCGGATGGTTTCCGCAATCGGCACATACTTGCCCTGGAAGCCCGTGAACTGCTCCGCAACGTGGAATGGCTGCGACAGGAAGTTCTGTATCTTGCGGGCGCGGGCAACGGTCAGCTTATCCTCGTCGGAAAGCTCATCCATGCCGAGGATGGCAATAATATCCTGCAAATCCTTGTATTTCTGCAGGATTGACTGCACCGCGCGGGCGACCTCGTAATGCTCCACGCCGACAACGTCCGCGGTCAGGATGCGCGAGGAGGAATCCAGCGGGTCCACCGCCGGATAAATACCCATGGAGGCGATATCACGCGACAGCACGACCTTGGCGTCCAGATGGGAGAACGTGGTCGCCGGCGCGGGGTCGGTCAGGTCGTCCGCCGGAACGTAAACCGCCTGCACGGACGTGATCGAGCCCTTCTTGGTGGAGGTGATACGCTCCTGCAGCGCACCCATTTCGGTTGCGAGCGTTGGCTGGTAGCCTACCGCCGACGGCATGCGGCCGAGCAGCGCGGAAACCTCCGAACCGGCCTGCGTGAAGCGGAAAATATTATCGATGAACAGCAGCACGTCCTGCCCTTCCACATCGCGGAAATACTCCGCCATGGTCAGGCCGCTCAGCGCCACGCGCATACGCGCGCCGGGCGGCTCATTCATCTGGCCGTAGACGAGCGCGGTCTTGTTGATAACGCCCGACTCCTGCATTTCGTTATACAGGTCGTTGCCCTCGCGGGTGCGCTCGCCCACACCGGTGAATACTGAAATACCGCCGTGCTGCTTGGCGATGTTGTTGATCAGTTCCATGATAATAACCGTCTTGCCGACGCCCGCGCCGCCGAACAGGCCGATCTTGCCGCCCTTGGCGTATGGCGCGATCAGGTCGATGACCTTGATGCCGGTTTCGAGGATCTCGGTCGTGGACTCCTGCTCCTCATAGGAGGGCGCGGGGCGGTGGATCGGCCAGCGCTCCTCCCCCTCGACCGGCGGCTTGTTATCCACCGGCTGGCCGAGCAGGTTGAAGATGCGGCCGAGGTTCTTATCGCCCACCGGCACCGTGATCGGCCCGCCGGTATCGACCGCTTTCATGCCGCGCACCAGGCCGTCGGTGGACTCCATCGCGATGCAGCGCACGGTATCCTGGCCGATATGCTGCGCGACCTCGACCGTAACGGTCCGGCCTTTGTTGTCAATCGTGATGGCGTTCAGCAGCTTCGGCAGTGCGTCGGCGGCAAATTTGATGTCAAGCACCGGCCCGATAATCTGGACGACGGTGCCAATATTCTGCTCACTCATTGGCAAAACTCCTAATTCTTATCATCCTATGCGCCGACCTCGCCCGAACCCGCGACGATCTCGGTGATCTCCTGCGTGATGGCCGCCTGACGGGCGCGGTTGTAGGACAGGTTGAGGTTTTCGATCATCTCGCTGGCATTGTCGGAGGCAGCCTCCATTGCCATGCGGCGCGCGGACTGCTCGGAGCAGTAGCTCTCCACCACCGCGCCGTACAGCACGCCGTACAGGTATTCCGGTATGACCGCATCGAACACCGCCTCTGGCGAGGGGTCGTATTCGGTCAGCACGCGCGGGCCCGCGGGCGCTTCCTGCGCCGCGTCTTCAAAGCGCGCCGGAAGCAGCTGCAGGCACTTCGCCTCCTGCTGCAACGGCGAGACAAACTCCGTGTAGCACAGGAATATCTCGTCCGCCTTTCCCTCTCGGAACAGGCGGAGCAACCCGTCCACGATCGGATGGGTATCACCAATCTTCATCCCCTCGGCGATGGCCGGATAATCTGCGGCCACCGGCCAGGGGCGCTTGGCGTAATGCTCCTGCGCCTTTTTGCCGATCGTGATGACCTGCGCGTTTTTGCCCTCCATTTCGGCCGCCGCCAGCTTGAATACATTGGCGTTGTAGCCGCCCGCCAGCCCGCGGTCGCCCGCGATGACGATGAACAGGCTGTTCCTGACCTCTCGGCGGCGCGTATAGACCGATTCGCTGCTCCGCGTGGCGGCAGCCAAGCGGGCAACGGTACGGTACATTGTATTGAAATACGGCCGCGCGGCCAGCGCGCGCTCCTTGGCACGCCGCATTTTGGACGATGCCACCAGCTCCATCGCCTTGGTGATCTGCATGGTGGATTGCACGGACTTAATGCGGCGCTTGATATCTTTCATGTTTCCGGAAGCCATTGCTCAGTCCCCCTTTCCGCGTCAGTGCTCGGAAAGGAACTTTGCTTTGAATTCCTCGATCGCTTTGGTCAGCTTTTCCTTGATATCGTCGTCCATCTGGCGGGTCGCGCGGATGGTTTCCGGAATGTCTCCATACACGCCGTCCACAAACGCGAACAACTCTTTCTCAAACTCGCCGATCTGGTCCGCCGGAATATCGAGCAGCGCGCCCGAAATGACGGCGTAAATGATGATAACCTGCTTCTCGACCGGAATCGGGCTGTTCTGCGGCTGCTTGAGCACCTCGACGATGCGTTCGCCCTGATTCAGACGCTTTTTGGTATCCGCGTCCAGATCTGAGCCGAACTGCGAGAACGCCTGCAACTCGCGATACTGCGAATAGGCCAGTTTGAGCGTACCCGCGACCTTTTTCATCGCCTTGATCTGCGCGTTGCCGCCAACACGGGATACCGAAATGCCGGGGTTGACCGCCGGCCGGATGCCCGAGTTGAACAGCTCGGTTTCCAGGAAGATCTGGCCGTCCGTAATCGAAATCACGTTGGTCGGGATATACGCCGAAACGTCGCCGGCCTGCGTCTCGATGATGGGCAGCGCGGTCAGCGAGCCGCCATCCTGGATATTCGCCGCGCGCTCGAGCAGGCGGGAATGCAGGTAGAATACATCGCCCGGGTACGCCTCGCGTCCTGGCGGACGGTGGAGCAGCAGGGAAAGGGCGCGGTACGCTACTGCGTGCTTGGACAGGTCATCATAAATAACCAGCACATCCTTGCCCTTATGCATAAAGAATTCACCAATCGAGCAGCCCGCATACGGCGCGATATACTGCAGCGGCGCGGACTCGGACGCGGTCGCCGCTACGATGCAGGTATAATCCATCGCACCGTTCTGCGCCAGCGTCTCCGCCACCTGCGCGACGGTCGAGCGCTTCTGGCCGATCGCCACATAGATACAGATAACGCCCGTCCCCTTCTGGTTGATGATGGTATCCAGGCAGATCGCAGTCTTGCCGGTCTGCCGGTCGCCGATGATCAGCTCACGCTGGCCCCGTCCGATCGGGATCATGGAGTCGATTGCCTTGATGCCGGTCTGCAGCGGCACATTAACGGGCGCGCGTTCAATGATGCCCGGCGCCGGGCTTTCAATGGGACGCGCCTCCGTGGTATGGATCGGACCCTTGCCGTCGATCGGTTTGCCCAGTGCGTCGACAACGCGGCCGAGCATGGCCTCGCCCACCGGTACCTCAACGATGCGCTTGGTGCGCTTGACCGTGTCGCCCTCACGGATATTCTGGTCCGAACCCAGGATAACGGCGCCGACGAGATCCTCCTCCAGGTTCTGCGCCATGCCGTATACGCCGCCCGGAAATTCGAGCAGTTCGCCGGACATGCAGTTTTCCAGACCGTGTACGTGCGCGATGCCGTCGCCGACCGTGACAACCGTACCGACATCGGTCAGTTTGATCTGGCTCTGATAGTGCGTGATCTGCTCTTTAATAATATTGCTTATCTCTTCGGGGCGTAATTCCATAAAGTCACCTACTTCCTTACGCGATAGTGTTGGTCAGCCGCGCGGCAAGCTCGCTCAGGCGAGTGCGCAGGCTGGTGTCGAACTGCTCGTTGCCCAGCTTGACAACGATGCCGCCGATGATCTGCGGATCGACCGACGTTTCCAGCACCACCTGCTTGCCGGTCACGGCGCTCATCTTTTCTTTCAGCTTTTCGGTCAGCGCGGCGCTCATGGGCTTTGCCGTGACCGCGCGCACCTCCACGATGCCGTTTTCAAAATAATAGTGCTCTTTATAGGCCTGACGCATATCCTGAACTAGGCCGACGCGGCCTTTTTCCGTAATCAGCATCAGGAAATTGAGCAGGAATGGTTCGATCCGTCCCTCGAAGGCCTTCCGCAGGACGTTCTGCTTTTCCTCCAGTGCGATGGAGGGCGTGGTGAGCATTTTCAGAAAGTCAGGCTCGCGCCCAAACACCTCGCAGACCGCGGTCAGCTCGTCGAGATAGGCTTTTTCCTTTTTCTCATCCGCCGCCACTTCATACAGGCTCAGTGCGTAGCGTTCGCTTACAATATCAGCCACTTGCTCACCCTACCTTGTCGATAAACTCTTCGATGAAGCGCTCATGGTCCTCTTCCTTGATGTCACGCTCGACCACCTTGGAGGCAATCATGACCGAAAGGCCCGCGACCTCATCCTTAAGCTCATTCATCGCCTTTTTGCGCTCCTGCTCAATCGTGCTTTCCGCTTTCTTCAGCATGGCAGCCGCCTGCTGCGAGGATTCCTTGAGGATCTCTTCGCTGCGGACCGTCGCCCGACGGGTGGCGGAGCCGACGATCTCGGCCGCCTCCTCCTTGGCCTTGGACAAGCGTTCCGTATACTCGCTGCGCATGCTTTCCGCTTCGGTCTGCGCCTTTTCCGCGGTGGCGTACATGGCCTGAACCTCCTGCTCGCGGGCCGCCAGCATCCTGCGCACCGGCCCAAACAGGAATTTCTTGATGATCAAAAAGGTGATGAGCGTATTGCACATCGTAACGAGGATATTCCACCAGTTGATATAGACAAAGGACTGGAATATATCCACTGTTTTACCTCCT
The DNA here is from genome assembly GCF_025567315.1 of Agathobaculum ammoniilyticum. Lineage (NCBI taxonomy): Bacteria > Bacillati > Bacillota > Clostridia > Eubacteriales > Butyricicoccaceae > Agathobaculum > Agathobaculum ammoniilyticum. The sequence goes on along the minus strand of NZ_JAOQJE010000001.1, from coordinate 11,910 downwards.
TCCCAAACGGAGATTCGCTCCGTTTATCCGTTCGCCTGCGTCCGGTTCAGAAATTGCCGACAAACGGGTTGGCAAACAGCAGGATCAGCGCGATAACCAGCGCGTAAATACCGGTAGACTCCGCCATGGCGATACCAAGAATCATGGTACGGGTAATATCGCCCTGCGCCTCCGGCTGGCGGCCGATCGCCGCACACGCCTGGCCCGCGGTGTACCCTTCGCCGATGCCAGGGCCTAGGCCCGCGATCATCGCCATACCGGCGCCGAGGGCGGACATACCTGCTACAAATGCGTTAGAATCGATACCCATAGTTTTTTCCTCCTGAAATAATGTTGTTGAAACTTCAAATGGATATGGTGAAATTTTTTTGACGGATCAACTGCTGCCGCGCGCGTCGCCGACGTAAGCCATCGTCAGCATGCTGAAAATGAACGCCTGCATGCATGCCGTAAAGCAGTCGAAGTACAGCGACAGGACGCCCGGCAGGCCGATCTGCAGCAGCGGCACCGGCAGGAAGCCCAATACCGCCTTGGACAGCACCTGAAGCGCGCCCATGATGAGTGTCGAGATGACTAGGCCGCCCGCCATATTGCCGAAATGACGGAACGACATCGAAACAGGTGTCGCGATCTCGCTGAGCACATTGAGCGGCGCCATGACGAATACCGGCTCCAGGAAGCCCTTGAGATAACCGCCGATCCCATTGTACTTGATTTTATTGAATGTGATCAGCGCAAAAGTAATCAGCGCCCAGCCAAGCGTCGTATTCAGGTCTGCCGTCACCGGACGCATCCAGAACAACGTGGCCAGCGAGCCGAAGAGAGAGCTCATCAGCAGCGTTGCAATATAGGGCGAAAATGCCTGGCAACCTTTCCCCATCGTATTTTCGACCAGGTTGTCGATCATTACCACAGCCTTTTCCGCCAGCGCCTGCTTCCCCTTGGGGATTTTCTGCATCCGGTGCGTCAGAAAAATACAAAGAAACAGAATAACCGCCATCACGATCCATGCGTTGCGCATAGTTTCCGTGATCGGCAGATTGGGATTGCCAAACAGATAGCCCAATACCTTAGGGCCGTTTATTTCAACATTCAACGTCTACCCCCCTTTCCTTTGGAATACATGGACCACAGTAAAATGATTTTGGGAAAGAAAAGCGGAACGACTGCTGCGAGCGGATGGAGAAACGGCAGCTTGATTGCCAGAAACACCATCACACCAGTCAGCAGATACCGGAAAAAATATCCGCGCCGGACGATCCTCGTCCCCTGCGCCGGCGGGAAGAGTACTGCCTTGGCCGCGCTTTTCCCGATCATCCGGAACAGCAGCAGCGAATAGCATGTCCCCAACAGCAGGCTTACGGCGCTCCGCGCCGGATCCGCCCCCGCCAGCAGGAATACGCCAAACGCGATCACCGCCAGCGGTATCATGCCGCGCAGCATGCGCCGTGTTTCCTCGCGGACGATCTCCATCCCTGTCACGGCATTTTCTCCTTCCTTTCGCTTTCTCTGGCTTTCCGCTCGGTGAACCGCAGGAAATCCCGCAGGCCGCAAACCGCAACCCCGACGCCGAGCAGCAGCCCGGCAATCACCACGCCGTTCCCCCAGCCGAACCTGTCCCGCAGCCAAACTGCTCCGAAACAGCCGAGCAGGGGCGGTACAGCCACCGTGCATCCTACTTGGCTGAAATATGCCAGATAGCGCAGTACCGACCATTTGCTTTCGCTTTTCCTCATCCGCATTCCCCCAGGCCACAATTTGATGCAGCGAGCACAGACGCCGCCCGAAGGCGGGCTGTCCCCTATCCCTACACATCAGTCTTATTATACCTAACCCTACCAAAAAGTGAAACACTTTTTATCAGAAATTTCTTAGATATTTCCCGCTTTACTACAATGTTAGGCAATATGCACAATGGAATTGCTCAATTATTATAAATTGCAACCAGAGCCTTTACGGACAAAAAATATGCGCTCCCAACCGCGCCGGCATTCCGAAGCCATTTTCATTCCCCCTGTCCAGACTGCCTGTTTTTTCAAAGCTTTCCGGCATCCGGTGGCGCCGCTGGGAACATTAAAACAGACGCCCCGCAGACCTTTCCAAATCTGCGAGGCGCCTGTCTCATACATCAGCATATCCAATTGAAAGGCAAATATTCTCAAAAGGAATGTCGCTGCTTCAGCCATTGCAGGAGCGTTCCGCGTATCCTAAGTATCTCTTATAAAAAGCGCTTCATGCTTTCGGTCGCGGACGACGGCTCCTCGCTCAACGAGACGGTAAAGTTTACGCTGTGCTGGGCTGAAAACGCGTCCAGCGCATCCAAGAACGCCTCCGCCTTGGCGACATCCTTAACGCCGGTGATCTTATACAGGCCGTCGATGAAAACGCGGGTAATGTCATAATTGCCGGCATGGATACCGCTCAGGAATCCCAGCAGGCTTGCGTAATCCTTGATCGGGTAATCGGTCGCATCGATCAGCCGCGCATCATGCGAAATATCAAACGTCAGCTTATTGCCGCGCGAAACACATACTACGCTTCCTTTTTCTTCTTTTACCGCGGTGTTGACCTGGTCGATCAGTTCCTTGGTCTTGCCAGAGCCGGTACCGCCAATAATAAGTTTTACCATAGGTTTATTCCTCCCAACCTTTGAGGTTATGTTTAGTGTAGCATAGTTTGCCCAAAACCTCAAGCATGATTTACAAATTTCCTCGTCAGTTTGTATCAATTTATTGGCCGCCTGCCAGAACCGCATTCCAGAAGGACAGAAACAGATCTCCTACCCCTTTGGCCTCCACGCTCTCCGCAGCGGTCAGCGGCACGGTGAGCAGCACTTCCTCTCCGTTCAGGATGGACAGCTCCCCGATCTGCTGCCCCGCCTCGACCGGCGCGGTCAGCTTTTCCGGCAGATCCAGACGGGTTTCCAGCCCTTCCGCCTCGGTCTTTTCCACAATAATGGACCCGCCGCCCTCCATCCGCGGCATTACCGAGCCGCTTTTCCCAATCGCGACCGGCACCGGCTCCAGCAGCCCGTCCGGCGGCGTGTAGGCGCAAAAGTTGGCAAAGCCGTAATTGAGCAGAGCCGTGGCGTCCGCCATGCGCGCCTCCTTGGTCGGCGCAGCCATGACGACCGCGACCAGGCTCAGCCCATCCCGCTCGGCGGAAGCGGAAATACAGAACCCTGCCTCTGAAATATACCCTGTTTTCAGGCCGGTCAAACCCTGATAGCTTTTGAGCATTTTATTGGTGTTGGCAAGCGTGAACTTTCCATCCCGTATGCTGTCCATCCAAATCCCCGTATACTCAAGTATTTTGGGATGCCGCAACAGCTCGCAGGAGATCAGCGCCAGGTCGCGCGCCGAGGTCAGCGTTTTCTGGCCCATGCCGTCCAGTCCGTTGGCATTGATGAACTGCGTGTTCGTGCAGCCAAGCTCGGCCGCGCGCTGGTTCATCCGTTCGACGAACGCCGCCTCGGTTCCCGCCAGATGCTCAGCCACGGCGACCGCACAGTCATTGGCCGAGCCGACCGCAATCGCCTTGAGCATATCGTCCAGAGAAAGCTGCTCGCCCGGTTCCAGCCAGATCTGCGTCCCACCCATCGAGCAGGCATACTCGCTACCGGTAATCATCGTATCCAGCGTAACCTCTCCTCGTTCGAGCGCCTCCATCGCCAGCAGCATGGTCATGATCTTTGTCACGGACGCGGGCTGCAGCGGCTCGTCGGCATTCATGGAATACAGCTCCTGCCCGTTCGACGCATAGAGCGCGGCCGATTTGGCGTTCAGCGGCCCCATTTCCGGAAGCGCCAGCGCAGATGGGAGCAGCAGGCAGAAACACAGCGCGAGACAAACGATCTTTTTCATCCGTTCCGTCCTCCCTTTTTGTTCCACCCTATGCGGCAGGCGGGAAAAACATACCCTCGGCAAATTGACAAATTCTGCGAAAACGCGTATGATGTAAAGTGTTAAGAAGTTGTTAACTGGAGGAAGCCCATGTTCACCAACAGTCTGATCGTCCTGCAGCAAATCATCGTCATGTTCCTGCTCATCCTGATGGGCTATGTCCTGTTCCGCAGAAACGTTTTTACCAACCAGACGACACAGAGCCTCACTGTGCTGCTCAATAAGTACATTGTGTTTTTTGTTTTGCTGCGGTCGTTCCAGCGCCCGTTCGACGCCCATCTTGGCTACGCCTTGGGCGTCACTTTTGTGTGCAGCATGCTTTTTTTCCTGATCTCTATCGCGCTTGCAAACCGCGTCTACCGTCCGGAAAAAACGGAAAATTATGCGGACTGCCGTGTTTCCGTCGTACTGACCAATAACGGCTTCATGGCCCTGCCTCTGCTCGATGCGATGTTCGGCTCGGACGGGGTTTTCCTCGGCGCATCCAGCATTGCCTGCATGGCGATCATTCTGTGGACCTACGGCGTGCAGCAGCTCTCCGGCGGCAAGGAGGGCAACGGCATCCGGAATATCCTTTTGAATCCCGCCCTGCTCGCTACCGTATGCGGCTTTCTCCTGTTCTGCTCGCCTGTCAAGCTCCCCGAGCTGGTGTTCCGAGCCGTGGATTTTTTGGGCGATCTCAACACGCCGCTCGCCATGCTTTCGCTCGGCTGCTTCCTTGCCCAGATCGATCTGAGGGAGTGTTTTACCGATCAAGAGATATGGAAAGTCTCCGCTGTGCGCCTGTTGCTGATTCCGGCGATCGCCATTGTCCTGCTGTTGTTCATCCCGCTCGATCACATGTCCAAGATCATCCTGCTGACCGGCACCGCCGCCCCCTGCGCACTTGCCTCGGCCATGTTTGGCCAGATCTATGGCACGGATTACTTATTTTCCACGCGCGTCATCTCGCTTTCCACACTGCTTTCCGTAATTACCCTCCCTCTTTGTATCTCTGTTCTGGAGGGCTTGCTTCACTTTTTCGGATAGCCGGCAACCTATAGAAAAACACGCTGCCAAAGCAGCGTGTTTTTTATTCGTTTTCCCTCTCTATAAGCCACGGGCTGCTGCACCCAAAGGTACGGAAATTCATCCGCGCCTCCTCCAGCGAAAGGCCGTGGTTCTGGTCGCTCGGTTCCTCGGGCGCATCCTGCGCGTCGTAATCGATCTCCCACAGGCAGGTCGGACAGATATACCCCCACGATGGATTTTGGGGGATATCCGCCCCGCAGCAGGGGCAGGGCTCAACCGGCATCTCGGGCGACCACGGTAGCGCCTGCTCCTCGTCAAGGTCGGGCAGATCGGGGCGCTCCCACGGGTCGGGCGGCGCGTCGTCCTCAGGCACCCAAGGCGGCCAAGACACAAAGATCTCATCGTCTTGCGCCTCAGGCAAAAACCAGTCCTTTTCCCACTCTACTCCCATCACTCCAGCTCGATCAGCACCGGACAGTGATCCGACCCGAACACATTGCTCAGGATACGCGCGGCCTTGACACGACCGATCAGCCGGTTGGACACCAGGAAGTAGTCGATACGCCAGCCCGCGTTCTTCTCCCGCGCCTTGAAGCGATAGCTCCACCAGGAGTACGCGCCCGTCAGCTCCGGATAAAAATGCCGGAACGTATCTGTAAAGCCTGCGCTGAGCAGCTCGGTCATTTTGGCGCGCTCCTCATCGGTGAAGCCTGCGTTGCGGCGATTGGTTTTGGGGTTTTTCAGGTCGATCTCCTGATGCGCAACGTTCATGTCCCCGCACACAATGACCGGCTTCTCCGCATCCAGCTTTTGAAGGTAGGCGCGGAAGTCGTCCTCCCAGCGCATCCGATAATCTAGACGCTTCAGCTCATCCTGCGAATTGGGGGTGTAGACCGTAACCAGATAAAACGCCCCATAATCCGCCGTAATGACGCGCCCCTCATGGTCATGCTCGTCAATGCCAAGGCCGTAAGAAACCGCCTCCGGCTCGGTTTTGGAAAACAGGGCTACGCCGGAATACCCCTTTTTTTCCGCTGAATTCCAGTATTCATAGTATCCCTCAATCTGCGGGGCCTGCTCGGGTTGCAGCTTGGTTTCCTGCAGACACAGCATATCCGGCTGCTCCGCTTCCATAAACGAAAAAAAGCCCTTGCCCACGCACGCGCGCAGTCCGTTTACATTCCAGGAAATTAATTTCATCTTCCGCTCCTTTTATTCGCTGTCCGCGGGATCAGCTCACGCGGTGATTTCGACCGTGTTTCCATCCGGATCGAGCACGCAGCTTTCATAATACCCATCACCCGTCACGCGCGGCCCGCTTGTCACTTCATAGCCGTCCGCGCGCAGACGCTCGGTCAGCGCGTCCACATTTTCGCGCGTCCCCGCTTTGAATGCCAAGTGGGTCCAGCCTGTCCACAGGCGCGACCGCTCGCATTCCTCCAATTCCGGTCGCGTCATCAGCTCCAGCCGCGCGCCATCCGCAAAGGAAATAAAGTAGGTCTGCAGACCGGTTTTCTCATTCCGATACTGCTTGTTTACTTTACCGTCGAAGTAATCCTCATAAAAGGCGCGTAGCCGCTCCAAATCGAAGGTATACAGCGCCGCATGGTCAATCTTCATATCACAAGGTCACCCTTTCAAAATACCGCTTTCCACGATCCGTTCGACCGCTTCCCGCATCCGTTCGGGTGGTACGACCAGCGCGAATCGGACATAGCCCTCGCCCTGCCCGCCGAACGCGCTGCCCGGCACGCAGATCACTCCGGTTTTTTCCATCAGCTCCAGCACGAATTCTATTGACGAGCCGAACCGCTCCGGTATTCTCGCCCACACGAACATGGTACCCTGCGCGTCCGGCACATCCCAGCCGATTTTGCGCAGGCCGCCGCACAGCGCGTCGCGTCGCGCCATGTAGCCCTGCCGGTTGCGCGCAACAATCTCCTGCGGTCCGGTCAGCGCCGCGACCGCGCCCGCCTGGATGGGATAGAACATCCCGTAGTCGATCTGCGAGCGGAACGCGCGGAACCGGCTGATTATCTCACGGTTGCCGAGCGCAAATGATACGCGCATGCCGGTCAGGTTATACGTCTTGGAAAGGGAATTAAATTCGATCCCGACTTCTTTTGCGCCCGGTATGGACAGGAATGACAGCCCCTGTTCCCCGTTGAGGAGCAGGTCGGAATAGGCGTTATCGTGCAGGATGATGATTTGATGCTCGCGCGCATAGGCCACGAGCCTCTCATAAAACGACCGGTCCGCGACCGAAGCGGTCGGATTGTTCGGATAGGATACAACCATCGCTTTGGCGCGGCTGGCGACCTCCTCCGGTATATCCGCGAAATCAAGCTGCCAGTTGTTTTCCGCCCGCAGCGGATACAGGCCAACCGTAGCGCCGGTCATCAGCGGGCCGAAAGAGAAAATCGGGTAGCCCGGGTCGGGGGCGAGGATCAGGTCGTTCGGCCCCGCGAACGCAAAACAGACATGGGCGATGCCCTCCTGCGAGCCGCATACGGCCATGATCTCCTCGTCCGCAAGCTGTACGCCATAGCGGCGGCTGTACCAGTCCTGCACCGCGTCGAGCAGCGCGCGCGTCTCGGTCAGCGAATACTTATACTGCTCCGGATCGAGCGCCGCGCGGCTGACCGCCTCCATCACATGCCGGTCCGGCTGGAAATCCGGCGTGCCGATCGACAAATTGATCACATCCCGCCCGCTTGCCAGCAGGCGGCGCTTGCGTTCGTCCAACTTATTGAAAATGTTGCTGTCCGCAGGCTCTCCCGCTTTGATGAATTGCATGTTGTCTATCTCCCCAGTAAAAATTCTATCACCGTCCGGTTGAAACGGGACGGCTGCTTTGCCGCAACAAAATGGTCCCCATCCCGAAACACCTCGACCCGACAGTGCGGGATCCGCGCCGCCATTTCTTTAGTCTGGCTGGCCCGCACCATGTCATGCTCGCCCACGATGATCAGCGTCGGCATGGTCAGGCGGGCAAGATCGTCCATGCCCACGCCGTAAGGATGAACCATCAGGCCCATCACGTCACGCTTGCGGGCCGCCTTTTTGCTCAGGCACCCCAGCACGGCCAGAACGCCATACCCCGCATATACCGGAAGCTGGATATGCGGCTTGATGCCGCCGAACATTTCGATATTGGCGCCGTTCAGGATCAGCTTGTCCACATACGCCGGATAGGTGAGCGCGAACTTGATCGCCAGGTTGCCGCCATCCGAAAAGCCGAGGATATGCGCTTTTTTTACCCCGCGCGCATCCAATACGGTTTTCAAATCCTGCGCCATTTGGTCGAACGACAGGCCATGCGCGCCGCTTTCCGAGGCGCCGTGTCCCCGGCTGTCCACCGCAATCACGCGGTAAAACCGCGTAAACTCCGGTACCTGTGCTTTCCAGTACGCGCTGTCCTCACCGTTTCCATGCAGCAGGACAAGCGGCTTGCCGCGGCCAATATCATAACAGGCAATGCGGGCATCGCCGCAGTCGACGAACTCCGCCTGATAACCAAACATATTTATTCCATACCTTTCCTGCACTGTTCCACAAACCCGACCGGAAGCTGGGTCATTTCCGCGGTCCGCTCCACATCGTTCCCCTCGCGCAGCAGGCGCTGCACAACGACCGTCATGGACTCCCCTACCTCGATCATATGCCAGTCCGGATCGTAAAGTCGCACCACGCGCTGGTGCCATTCATGCGTTTTGGGTCCATGCACCAGATCGACGTCCGGATGCTGCTGCAGCCTGCTCCAAAAGGCTTCAAAATCGTCGACCTCGAAATACAGCTCCATATTATTCGTCTGGTGCAGGATTGTGGATTTGGGGATGCCTACCAGCCAGTCGAAATCCTGCTGGATCGCGAAGCCGCCCGAAAACGTCACGTTCCGCCCCAGATCCATCGACACCTCCTGCTCAAATAGGTCGTGGTAAAACCGCTTGGAAACCTCCACATCCCGCACCGCCAGCAGTGGCAACTGGTATTGAATCATCCTTCTCCCTCCCATTATGGCGTCGCTGGCGCCAACTATCCACAGCTACGGGTAAATTCCTGCTTTTCCTGCGCTTTAGAAGAAACAAACACAGGCCGGCCGCATATAGTTTCCCGATACCGCCTTCCAGCGGACAGCGCGGTCAAAGCCTGCATATTGTTATTTTACCACACTTGAACCCCCTGGTAAAGGCGCGTCTCTATGCTTTCAGTCGTCGAATCTGACAAAAAAGCGTGGTCATTTGCTCCACGGGTTCGACGGCGCCTCCGCACATCCAGTCCCGCAGCAGCGCGTAGCAGCCTCCCGACACAAAGCTGGCGCAATACCGCTGGAACGTCCGGTCCTCCCTCATGGCCTCCGGACAGGTAAACCAGCCGCCGACCCGCGCAGCCACCCGTTCAAATTCCCGCTGCACAAACCGGAATTCGCCGCTTTGCTCCAACAGACGGAACAGGTCCGCGTACGGCTTCCAATAGGCGAACAGCGTTTGTGCGAACGCGGTATCGCCAAAGGGGGCCTGCTCCCGCAGCTTTTCCAGAAAGCCGTCTGCCAGGCAGGCGATATATTCCCGCAATATGTCATCCTTTTCCGCGTAGTTGCGGTAAAAGGTCTTCCGTCCGAGCTGCGCATGTTCGCACAGCGCCGTTACCGTAATCTGCCCATAGGGTTGCTCCGTGAGCAGTTCCAGCATCGCCTGCTGCAGCATGGAGCGAGATCGGACGGCAATCGGGTTTTGGCTTTTTTCCACTCGGCCCATCTCCCGACACAAAGATTCTTCCATCGTGTCACTTGCGCCAAACGCCTTGACACGAATGTGTCACCTGCATTATACTCTGCATTGGCCAGAAAAGCAAGGAGGAAAAACATGCGTATTCACCGTATCCGTTCCGGAATGACAAACTGTTGGCTGATTCAATGGAGCGGCCGGACGCTGCTGGTCGACGCCGGTATCGCATGGGATCGTCGGTTCCTCGGACACCTGCAGCGCACGGTTGACCCGCATATGATCGAACTGCTGTTCCTGACACACGGCCATACCGACCACATCGGCCATGCCGCCGCTTTACAGGAATATTACGGCATCCCCGCCGCGCTGCACCCTGCTGACCTTGCCCTTGTTATGCCGCCGGCACCGGACATCAGGGCGGTCCGCAGCGGCCGAAAAAAGGAGAAACACGTCCCCTTTTCACCGGCCTTCCTCGTGCCGGACGGACTGCCGCCCAGCGCAACACCGATACCCTGCCCAGGACACACCGCCGGCTCCTGCGCGCTACTGGTGGAGGACTGCCTTTTCGCAGGCGACGCCGTTATGTCGTTTCTACACCCTGCCCTGCTTGGATACAGCGAAAACCCACAGGCCGCGCGAGACAGCCTGCTGCGTCTGGCAAGGCTGGACTGCAGCATGATTTATCCGGCCCACGGCCGCCCGTTCCCGATGGAGCGGCTGCGGTATTTGGCCGACAAAATACAAAGGAGCTGAAAATATGAAGATCACCGCGATTTATGGAACCAGCCACGCAGGCAGCACCGTTTTGCTGGCGCGCATACTGATGCAGTCGCTTCCACAGGATAACAGTAGTACATTTTCGGAGTTTTTTCTCCCACAGGATTTCAGTCACTTCTGCAGCGGCTGCTGCGCATGCTTTGAAGCCAGCGAACCCCTATGCCAGCAGGCACCCGCACAGCTCAAGCCTATTTTACAGGCAATCGACGCATCCGACGTTATTCTTCTGGCCAGTCCGGTGTATGCTTACCATGTAACCGGCGCAATGAAATCCTTTCTGGATCACTTGGGCAACCGCTGGATCGTCCATCGTCCAAACAGTAAACTGGCGCACAAAACCGCCGTCCTGCTGACAACCGCTGCGGGAAGCGGCATCAGGCAGACGCTGCGGGATATGAAAGACAGCGTAAACTGGTGGGGCGTCGGGCGGGTATATACCTACGGCATCCGCTCGATGGCGCTGAAAGCTGCCGAACTAAGCGAATCGCGAAAAGAAAAAATGCGGCGAGATATGCAGCGCCTCGCCCGCAGGCTCCAACCCGCCCCGGTCGAACCGCGCTGCGGTGTACGCATGCGGTACTGGCTCAGCCGCAAAATGGGCGGCGGCCTTACAGCCAGCGACCATGCCTACTGGAAAACGCAGGGCTGGATGGACGGAAAACCACCCTGGAAATAAAAAAGGCGGCTGTCACCAGCCGCCTTTCCGCGTTGTTCCTCACTTCAAAAGCAATTCCCGCAGTTCTTCCATCGTATCAACAATTTGGTCTACGCCGGCACAAGCCAACTCATCCCTGCCGCCAAAGCCAAAGGTAACACCAATACACGCGATGCCGTTGTTCTGCGCCCCCTCCGCGTCATGCATCCGGTCCCCCACCAAAACCGCTTCGGAACGTTCCCGCACCTGCAGCATCTCCAACGCCTGCCTGACAACCTGTGATTTGGTAGAGATCACACCATCCAGCGTGGCGCCGGAAACGACATCGAAATAAGAGTCGATCTGGAACCTCTGCAAAATTTTCTCCACAAAAACCGTTGGCTTGGAGGACGCAATGGCCGCTTTCTTTCCTGCGTCCTTCAGCGCCCGCAACAACTCCGGAACGCCTGAAAGCAAAAGGTTTTCTTTCCAGCCCCGCACACTGAAGCGCTCTCGGTAAGCCGCGACCGCCTGCTTTGCGCCAGCATCGTCAAATCCATAGCAGCGAATGAATTCATCATAGAGCGGCGGACCGATAAAATGTTCCAAGGCTGTTCGATCGGGCGCATCAATTCCCATTTTGCCGAGCGCATACTGCACAGACCTTGTGATTCCCTCTCGCGGATCGGTCAGTGTCCCATCCAGATCAAATAAAATATATTGATACATGCTTTTCCCTCCTCAAACAGAAGAAAAGCAGCAACCAAAGTTGCTGCTTTCGTGGTGTGCGCATCGAGTTATCTTTCCAGGCCGTCGCCAGCCAAGTATTGTCACCGTAAATGAGCTTAACTACTGTGTT